>JALHNX010000022.1:35502-45167 GCA_022843305.1 Pyrinomonadaceae bacterium
GCTATAATGAATGGCTTGCCGCATTAAGGCGGGACTCCAAACAAAAATGAGGTAAATAAAATGCTTGAATATTCAATCATCATCATCGGCATCGTCGCCGCCTTCGTAATCGCTTTGTTCTTGATCCTGCTGATTTTCAGCAAACATTACATTAAGGTTTCGCCGAATAAAGCGGCTATTATTTCCGGGCGCACACGCAAATTAGGAGATGGAACGACGGTCGGTTATCGCCAGGTGCGCGGCGGCTCGGCTTTCATTGTTCCGGTACTCGAAAAGGTCGAATATCTCGATCTGAACGTCATCACCGTGCCGCTCGCCACGTCGCGCGCTTACACGGTGCAGGGCGTTCCCGTTTCGGTCAAAGCGGTTGCCAACGTCAAGATCAAAGGCGACGACAATTCGCTTCGGGCGGCGGCGGAACGCTTTCTCGGAATGCCGCAGGAACAGTTTCATAAACTTGTTTTCCAGACATTAGAAGGACATCTACGCGCGATTTTGGGAACTTTGACGGTCGAGGAGATCAACAATGACCGCCAATCTTTCGCGCTCAAATTAACGACCGAAGCCGCCGGGGATCTGGAAAAAATGGGCATCGGATTGGACGCGCTGACGATTCAGGAAATCTCGGACGAAGAAGGTTATCTCGACGCTTTGGGCAAACGCCGCACGGCGGAAGTCAAACGCGATGCCGAGATCGGACAAGCCGAGGCAAACCGCGATTCGAAGATCAAAGCCTCGCAGGCTTTGCAGGAAGGCGAAAAAGTCCGGCTTTTAACCGAAGCGCAAATCGCGCAATCAACCCGCGAAACCGAAATTCAAAAAGCGCAGGTGCAGGCGGAAATTCAAAAGGAACGCGCGACGGCAAATCAAGCCGGACCGCTTTCGGAAGCCAAAGCCCAGCAGGAAGTCGTCGCCGAAGAAGTCCGCATCGAACGCATCCGCACGCAGGAACAGATCGCCGTCCAGGAACAGGAAGTTCTGCGTAAGGAAAAAGAACTCGAAGCAACGGTCGTCAAACAGGCGGAAGCCGAGCGCAAAGCTGCCGTTTTGCGGGCGCAGGGTTTGCAGGAAGCCGCGATTTTAGAAGCCGAAGGTAAAAAACAGGCGCAGATCGCACAAGCCGAAGCCGAATCGCAAAAGCTCCAGAAAGAAGGTCAGGGACGCGCCTCGGCGATCGAAGCCGAAGGTCGAGCCGAAGCCGAAAAAATCCGTGCGCTCGGTCTGGCGGAAGCCGAAAAACTACAGGCGAAAGGTTTGGCGGAAGCCAAAGCCATCGAAGCGCAGGGTCTCGCGGAAGCGAAAGCGATTATGGAAAAAGCCGCCGCGTGGCGCGAATTCAACGATGCCGCGCGTTTGCAGACTATTCTCGAAAAACTTCCTTCGATCATCGAATCGAGTGCGCCGATTTTCGCGGCGGTTGCCGAGCCTCTGGGCAAAATTGACAAGATCGTGATGATTGATCAGGGCGGAAACGGAAACGGAAACGGTCATTCGAGCGGCATCAACCGTTTTGCGCAAACCGCGCCGACGCTTATTTTCGGACTTCTCCAACAGCTTCAGGCGATGGGCTTGAACGTGCCGGAAGTGATGGCGCAGCTCGGCATCAATCAGGAAGAAAAACTGATCGAACCGACCGAAAAACCGAAACAGAACGGCTCGCCGATCAAAGAAGTTACGCCGGTCAAAGAAGTCAAGCCGAAAATCGAAGAGTAGAATCATTTAAAAAGGAGCGCGGATAATTTATCTGCGCTCCTTTGCCATTCGCACGGAATATGAACAGTAAATTGAAAATGCTTTTGATTTTTACAGGCGGATTGCTATTCGGCGCGTTCACGACTTTTATCATTACCGGTAAAATCAATCAAAATCTATTTGCGAATTTTTACACGATTGGCGTTTTTGAACAGCTAAATACTGCTCAGAAACTACGCGAAAATAAACAAAAAGAACTTTCCGAAAATATCGAAAACCGCCTGCCGGGTTATGTTTTGGCGATTCATCAGAATGAAATACTGCAAGATTCCGATGATTCAAAGGAAGTGCTTTGGCATATCAAAAGTTTTTATGAAAGGAATTCGATTCCCGTTCCCGCCGAAATTTCGGAAATCCTGAATAATTTGCCGCCCGAACCGCCAAATTCCTGCCGCTTTAATAACGCTGTAAAATAACCCGCGAATTTACGAAAACAGTCGGCGGCAAAAGTCTGCTTTAAACTCATCTTTCGGCGTGATAGATTGTAGTTTTGCTTTATTACGATGAAAGAAAACATACAGACGACAAGATTTGAAAACGGTCTGACAATTCTCACCGACAAGATGCCGGATGTCCGCAGCGTGACGCTCGGATTTTTTTACCGCAAAGGTGCGCGCCACGAACCTGTCGAACTAAGCGGAATTTCGCATTTTATCGAACACGCGGTTTTTAAGGGAACCGAAAAGCGTTCGGCACTCGAAATCGCCATCGAAACCGACCGTTTAGGCGGCAATCTCGACGCTTTTACGATGCACGAGGAAACCGGTTTTGCGATCAAAGTCGTTGACAATCAACTGGAAAAAGCCTTCGATCTGTTGGCTGATCTGCTTGCAAATCCGCGTTTTGACGAAAAGGAATTAAAGCGCGAACAAAAGGTCATTATCGAAGAGATCAAGATGACCGACGATTCGCCCGAAGATTTTTTGGGCGAGCTTTTCAACGAAAAACTTTTTCCGAATCATCCGCTCGGGCTTTCGATTGCCGGAACGCCGAAATCGGTCAAGACTTTTAACCGCGAAATCACCCGAAAGTTTCACGAAGAAGTTTTCGCACCCGAAAACTTAATTATCGCGGCGGCGGGAAATCTGGAGCATAAACAAATCGTCGAATTAGCCGAAAAATTCTTCGGCGCGAAAACCGAAAATCAAACACCGAAAACCGACGACCGAAAACCCGAGATCGCCGCGCCGATCATCATCAAACGAAACAAAAATCTCGAACAGGCGCATCTCATCATCGCCGCGCCGTTTGTCGCGGCGACCGACGAACGGCGTTATGCGGCGGATATTTTGACGAATATCATCGGCGGCGGAACTTCGTCGCGTCTGTGGCAGAAAGTGCGCGAGGAAAAAGGTTTGGCGTATTCGGTCGGCGCAAGCGCGGCGATGTATCAGGATTGCGGCGTTTTCCAGATTTACGCCGGAACTTCGCCGAAGCAAACCGAAGAAGTCTTGGACATCGCGCTCGACGAAATGCGCTGGATCGTGCGCAACGGAATTTCCCGCGAAGAATTGGCATTGATGAAAGCGCAATCGGTCGCCTCGCTCCTGCTCAGTCTGGAAGATTCGGCATCACGCGCCGCAACCTTGGCGCGGTTAGAGATGGTTCACGGCAGACAAATTCCTTTGGAAGAAACGCTCGAAAAGATCGAAGCCGTCAGCGCGGAAGAAGTTCAGGCAATCGCCAAAGAATTTTTCCAGACTGAAAAGATCGCCTTTGGCGCGTTGGGAAATCTCAACGGTTTGAAGATCAAACGCGAGCGATTGGAAATCTGAAAATTTCTTTACCGGGAGCGCGGGCAGCCCTGCCTCCAATGTCGCACAAGCGGCGTAAAACCTTTCTTTTTCATTTAACTCGCAAGAAATCAAAAGATTTGAGCGTTTTTCAAACGCTTGCAGGCAAGGCTGCCCGCGCTCCCAGCCGAACGCTTTTTTATTTCAAAATTTGGTAGCTTTTTATTTCAAAATGCACTAAATTGTTAGCCAATTCTTAATGCGAGGTTTACCGGTATGAATCCGAGAAAAATGATTTACGTCGGCATATTCGTCGTCGTGGCGAGCGTTCTGATGCCGAGTATTTTCGGTTTATGGGCATTTTATAATGCTTTTCAGGCTATGCGGACGAATGACACCGCCGGGATCGGTGCTGTCGGCGGAATGTTTGAAGTCGCCATTTTTGGCGGTTCGTTTATGATAATCGGCATATTAACGGGGACAATTTTAATCCTCGTCGGCAATTACAAAAATAAACCTCAATCAAACCCGGCAAATTAATTTCGTGCAAAGCCTGAATCTGAAAAAATTCTTTCTTTACCTTTCGATCGGTTCGGTCGCGCTGAGCGCGGTGATCGGCATCGGCGTGATTCTTTTGGGGAATTTTGGCGAGTTTGAAACCAAGGTTTTGCTGACGACGATGACCGTCACGATCACGAGCATTTTAGGTTTGGCATGCGGCTCATATCTTGAAACCGGACGCGGGAAGATCGTGCCTTTAGCGGGAATTTTCATCGCGGTCATCGCGTGCGTTTTGTGGATTTTTCTCGTCTGGAACGGCACGGTTCACGAAACTTTCTTTGCCAAAACTTTGCTTTCGCTGACGCTGGTCGCCGCCTCGTGTTCGCATCTTTCGCTGATCTCGCTCGCGCGACTCGATAAAAGATTCGGGTGGTCGAATTACGCTCTGCAAATCACGGTTTGGATTTTAACCGTGATTTTGCTCGTGCTGATTTGGCAGAACTTTAAAACCGCTTCGGATTTGATCTCAAGACTGATCGGCGTTTTATCCATCATCATCGCGGCTTTGACGATTGTTACGCCGGTTTTTCACCGGCTCAGCAATCACGCGCCGAAAGCTGAAGAAATCGACGCGGAAATCGAACGTTTAAAGCAAAGAATCGAAGAACTGGAAAAACAGCGCGAAGATTTCTAAAAATTGACTGCAAAGGTAAAAACCAACCGATGATAAACGTAAACGAACTTTTCGGCGACATTGATATTTACTTGTTCGACCAGATTTTGAAAAACCGTTTTACTCCGGAAATGAAAATTCTCGATGCCGGCTGCGGCGGCGGGCGCAATCTCGTCTATTTTCTCCGCAGCGGTTTCCCGGTTTTCGGAGTTGACCAAAGCGCCGAAGCGATCGAATATGTTCGCCGTCTCGCGCGGACGCTGGCACCCGCTATTCCGTCTGAAAATTTTCGGGTTTCAAAAGTCGAAGAATTATCTTTTCCCGATAAAAATTTCGATGTCATCATCAGCAGCGCAGTGCTTCATTTTGCCGACGACGAAGAACATTTCGACCGGATCATCCGGGAAATGTGGCGGGTTTTAAAGCCTGCGGGAATGCTGTTTGCGCGGCTGGCTTCGACGATCGGCATCGAGGACAAAGTAGAAAAAATCGCGGAACGGCAGTATTTGCTGCCTGACGGAAGCGAACGGTTTTTAGTTGACGAAGAAATGCTGATCGCGGCGGCGCAGCGACTCGGCGGTGTATTTGTCGAGCCGATTAAAACGACAAACGTGCAAAACCTGCGCGCGATGACGACGTGGGTCATTCGCAAAAATGCTTTTTAGTTTTGATATTCGATCGGATCACGAAAGCCCGCGCCTCTAAATCCGCGCAAACGCAAAGCGCACGAATCACACGTGCCGCACGCCAAATCTTCGCTCCGGTAACACGACCAGCTCAAATGCAAAGGCGCGCCCGTGTTGATTCCTTTCTGCACGATGTCGGCTTTTGAAAGATGAATGATCGGCGTTTCGATGGAAATTTTCGTTTCGGGTTTCGTGCCTTTTTCAATCGCTTTTTCAAACGCTTCGTAAAATTCGGGGCGGCAATCGGGATAACCGCTCGAATCTTCGGCGACCGCGCCGATATAAATCGAATTTGCGCCTAAAACTTCCGCCCACGCAGTCGCAATCGAAAGCATATTCGCGTTGCGAAAAGGCACGTAACTCGTCGGAATTTCTTTCGATTCAAGATCGGCTTCCGTCACTTCAATTGATTCGTCGGTCAAACTCGACCCGCCGATCCGCGCGAGATATTCAATCGAAACATCGAGCCGTTTCTCTACACCGTAAAAATCGGCGATGTCGTTAAACGCTTTTCTTTCGCGCCGTTCGGTTCTTTGCCCGTAAGAAATATGCAAAAACGCGATTTCGTCGTTTGCCCGTTTCGCAATCGCCGCCGTGACGCACGAATCCATTCCGCCGGAAACCAGCACGATAGCAATATTACTTTTCATCGGAATTATCTAAATCGTTACAAACCAGTTGAGCTAACTTTCTACTGGTCAGCCAAAACACTCCTCCGAAAATTGAAAGAGGCAAAGAATAAAAAATTAAGAACAGAACTATTGTCCCGGCTTGATAACCAAAAAACGGAGCGGTTAAAGATAATAAAGCCGTTACTGCGGCAAATAAAAAAAACACCGTTCCGATAATTCTGAAAGTCAGAAGAGCAAGTTTTTGATAATGTGTCATAAATTAAACTCCGTGAACGTCCGCGCCCCAGATGTATTTGTGTAATTGTAAATTAAGCCGAACCTTCAAACCGCTTTTTGAAACTGTTTCGGCGATTTCCCGTAAATTTTTAACGCCGAAAACGGGCGAAACGAGAATCTCTTTCGCGCGTGTTTGCAGATCGTATTTTTCAATAATTTCACGGGCAAAATCCCAGTCTGCCAAATCGGCGATGACAAATTTCACCTCGTCTTTTTCCGCGTTTAATCTTTCGAGATTCGCCCAATGATTGCGTTCCGATTCGTTCGAGCCGGGACATTTTACGTCTAAAATTATTTTTGCCCGCGCATCAACTTTTTCGGTCGAAACATAGCCGCCGGTTTCGATCAAAACCTCGTAACCTTTGTCGCAAAGCGCGGTGATAAAAGGAAAAACGTTCTTTTGCGCAAGCGGTTCGCCGCCCGTTACTTCGACCAATTTACAGCCGAATTCTTCCAATTGCACGAAAATTTCGTCAAAACTTTTTCGCTCGCCGCCCGTGAAAGTGTATTCCGAATCGCACCAGACGCAGCGCATCGGACAGCCCGTTAAACGCACAAACGCGCACGGTCGTCCGGCGTGTGAAGATTCGCCCTGAATCGAAAGAAAAATTTCCGTCACGCGGAGCGCGTGGTCTTTGGTTTTTGATCTTTGGTCTTTGATTTTAGCCGATTGCATTTTCTTTCTAATTCTATCAATTATACAAGCCGAACCATTGATAATAATTGATAATTTCGCCGATTCCAAAGGAAGCGAGGTTGGCAATAATTATCACCGCGAACGAGCGAACCCAATCGTCCGTTTCGAGCAAACCGCGTCCGCGAAAGGCGAGCCAGAAGAAAAGACATTCACCGGGCGGCGCGAATGTTTCGGCGACGAGCAGATACAGATTGCGCGAAGAATCGGAATCGTAAAGCATCAGCGCGGGCAAAACCAACACGACAATCGGATATGTGCAGGCGGTCAGCCAGATGCCGCACAGCAGTTTTTGTTTTAAGGAAAGTTTCGGCGAAAGCCCGAAAACGAGAATCGGCGTTTCGATCAAAATCGTCGCCAGATAACCGACGGGCAGAAAAAGCCACAAACGACCGAGCGGCGCGTTGCGGACGGCTTCGATAACGGGTTCGTCAAATAAAAACATAAAAGTCACAACATTTTGACCAGAAACGGGAATTCCGCCAAAACGTGCGCGATGGCAAACGCGAAATAGATGTCGCGCGTCGTTTCATAATCAGCCGAAAAACCGAACCAGAGCGCGAAAACGAGTAAAAGGCTAACTGCTAAAATACTATAAACGATTTTCGGAAAACCTTTATCGGCAGCGGCGAGCGGAATCTCGCGCACACGCCACGGAATCGCGCGTTTATCAATCAAAGGAATCAGCAAAGTCCAGACCGTGTAATGGATGGTTTCGAGAAAAACGTGCGCGGCGACCAGAAAATGTGATGAAAGATTTGGCAAAATTCCGCTTCCGGCGTGCTGTGTGATACGCCGGAAAAGATTCGTTTCGTTCGACAGAGCGGGCGCGTTCGCGAAAAAAAGATACAGCACGAAAACGAAAACGGGAATCGTCAAAAGGCACAAATGATAGGCTTTCAGCCATTCTTTTTTTGTGCGCCGGATCTGTCTTTCGAGAAACCAGAGCGCTACAAAAGGGTGCAGATAAATCAGCGAAAGGCTGAAATACTGCGGCGCGAGCCAGACAAAAGCGGCGACCAGAAAAGCGGCGGCAAATGCCAAACTCCAATCGGTTTGCGGCTTTTGCCGCCCGCGCAGGTAAAACAACAATCCGACCCAGAGAACGAAAGCCGTATTCCACGAGGAAACCGCGATCTCCCAGTTTTCCGCGCTCCAGAGCCAGTTTCCGCTGCCGAAATAAATTGATAAATAAATGGAAGTTAAAACGATCACGCCGCCGATCCCGACCGAATAATACAAACGGGATTTTCCCCATCGCGCGGGCATTCGCGCCGCGAAATAACGAAACTCGAACCAATTGTGAACGCCCTCAAAAAGAAAGATCGTGATGATCGAAAGCTGTAAAGGAAACGCGCCGATAAGAGCCGCGCAAACGGCGCAGAACGCCAGAAATCCGAACGCGAAAACGTGCGCCGTCGTAAGCTCGAATTTTGCTCTTTGAATTTCCTGCATTTTCTTAAAGTTCAAACCAAATGTGCAACTGTTTTGTGTTGTCGCGTTGCGACATTTTGAATTTAGCCGTGTAATTTATTGCACGGTCAGCGAAATTTGACGATTCTTTGTCGCGTCAGCGACAACTGAATTATCTCTTGCGGTATTTTTCAATCGTCGCTGCCGCGACGCGACGCGAATTATCGTTTTCCGTGCAATAAATTACACGGCTAAACTCAATTGATCGCTACGCGATGTAAAATTCTTTAACTTTTCAACAAAAAGAGTTGCACATTAGGTAGTTCAATGCTTAGGACAGTTTTTTGATTGCTTGAAACCCGATAAAATCAGGGCTTCTCATAAGACCGAATTCTTTTTTCAACATTAAATCAAACTGAGGTCTTGAGCTATCTTTGATTTCAATAGTCGCTTTTTTTAATTGCCGATTTCATTTGTCTAAACTCATCATTTTCTTCGTTTATTTCTTTCTAAAATCATCGTCAAAGCCAAATTTTTTTCGTTGAGTTTTTTGGTTAAAATCTTCTTTTCGTGATCGTCAGAACAATTTTTTATCTTCTCGCGTAAATCGGCGAGTTCTTTCAAAAGTTCGACTTCCTGCGGCACGAAATCATTGTTTTTGAGAAGCGTGTAACCGGCGCGAATGTCTTCGGGCGCGGCGAAATAATCGTCTAAATTCAAGGGTTTGCCCGCGCCTTTGAGATTCGAGAATTTGCCTTCCGCAATGGCGCGCCGGATTTGTTCTTCGAGGACATTTTCTAATGACATACCGTTTTATTTTAGACTAAATTTTTGCTTAATATAATTTTTTATGATGCGAGCGATAAAAAAGTGCTTGACTTTCAAAAAATCGAGTATATACTGCTTTTGAATTATCAAGAATGTGAACCATTTTCCACAAGAATTAAGGCGCACTTACGTCTAATTACTTCTTGTCCAAATTCTGATTCCCATTCTTACCACAAAAACAAAAAAACAAGGAGAAAAATAATGAAAAAGTTAATCTTTTTGATTTTCACAGCACTTTTTTTGAGTGTTTCTTTGAATGCTCAAACAACAACGCCGACACCGCAAACGGAAAAAACGAAAAAGCCGATTTTTCGGGCGACAAAAGACCAGATAACCGAGGTGCAGAAAATGCTGAAATCGCCGGAAACGGGCAAGATGGACAACGATTTTCGCGCCGAAATTAAAAAATATCAGTCGGCAAACGGTTTGAAGGCGACCGGGACTTTAAACCGCGCAACTTTGGAGAAAATGGGAATC
>JALHNX010000023.1 GCA_022843305.1 Pyrinomonadaceae bacterium
TTTCTCGTTGAAAGGAACCCTTTGTATATTTGTTTCCATTTTTCGCAGTAATTGAAGAAATCCTGAAGATTTGGCGGAGGCGTGTCGGAGTCGAACCGACCCAAGACTGCTCTCACAGTCTCACAAACGGTTTTGAAGACCGCGACCATCACCGGACAGCATGCGCCTCCGCAAGGCAAAACGTGTAATCAAAGCTAATCGTTTTGACGAAATTCTGTCAAGTTTTTCTGCGCAGATTTTAAACATTTTTCGATATAAGCCTTGCTTGACCGTCAAAATTCGGCGTGATATTCTTTCTATTTTGAAATGCGAGCGATTTACTGCTCTATACTTTTATTAAAGCAATCTTTTTTAGTTTAATTTTTAGAATATGGTTTTATTAGCTTTTGCCGAATCTGTGCAGCTTGTCCCGGACGGAACGCTTTTCATCCACATCGCGCTCATTCTGCTGATGATTTATATTTTGCAGCGGACATTTTTCAAACCGATCAACCGCATCATCGAATCCCGCGAAAAAAATAAAGCCGGCGGCAGCGAATCGGACAATCTGCTGCGGGAAGTTTCCGAAAAGGAAACGAAATATAACGAAGCACTGCTCGAAGCGCGTTCAAAAGGCTATGAATTGATCGAACAGGAGCGCGCGGAGGCTTTAAGTCAAAAGCAAGAAAAACTCGGCGCGGCAAAAGAAGAAGTTCAGCAAATATTCACGCAGGAAATGTCGGAACTCGAAAAACAAACTGCCGAAGCGCGTCAGTCAATCGCCGCAGAAGCTGAAAAAATGGCTGAAAAGATCAGCTCGAATATTTTAAGAGCGTAGGTTATTCAAGATTCCAGATTTCAGATTCCAAACTATTAAATCTGAAATCTGGAATCTGAAATTTTTATTATGTTAGCTTTTATACACAGTTTTATTTTAATGTTTGCCGAAGGCGGTGCGCCCTGGTGGAATTATCCGGGTTTTGAGGCGTGGAAATTCCTGAATCTGACGATTTTCGTTCTTATTTTGGTTTATCTTCTGAAAAAACCTTTAAGCTCTGCCTTTAAAGCCAAACGCGAAGCGATTCGCGCCGAACTCATCAAAGCCGAAGAAGAAAAACAAGCCGCGCTTAACCAATTGACATTAGCCGAAGCGAAACTCGCGCGAATTGAATCGGAATTGGACGAAATCGTCGAAAATGCCAAACAGGAAGCCGAAGAAGAAAAAGCGCGAATCCTGCGCGAAGCCGAAGAAGAAGCAAACCGCCTGCGCACGCAAGCCGAAAACGAAATCGAGCGTCAGGCGCAGCTGGTGCGGCTCGAACTGCGGCGCTTTTCCGCCGAAGAAAGCGTTCGTCTGGCGGAAGAAAAGATCAAACAAAACATCAATGCGGCGAAAGACGCGCGACTGGTAAAAGCCAACCTTAAATCAATCGGAGGTTTAAACTAAAAATGAGCGTTGAAACCGTTGCCCGCCGTTACGCGACCGCGCTGGCGGATGTCGTTTCTAAATCGGGCGAAACCGAAACCGTCAAAAGCGAACTGAAAAGTTGGGAAGATTTGATTAAATCAAACGCCAATCTGCAAAGCGCTTTTGCCAATCCGTCAATCGCGCACCTCAGCAAAGAAAAAGTTCTGGAAGGTTTACTGGCGAAAACCAAACCGTCAAAAACGACGGCAAATTTTCTGCGTGTTTTGCTGAGAAACAGCCGTCTGACCGAACTTTCCAAAATTAATGAAAAATTCGTGTCCGTGTTAGATGAACGAAGCGGTATTGTGGCGGCTGAAGTTACATCGGCGCGTCCGCTTTCGGAGTCGGAAAAAGCCGAGTTTAAGACGAATTTGACGAAAATGACGGGCAAAAAAGTAAATTTGAATTTTAACATTAACGAAAATATTATCGGCGGAGTCGTAACGCGCGTCGGTTCGACCGTTTACGACGGTTCCGTGAAAACACAATTAGAAAATCTTAGACAGCAATTGATTAGACAATAGTCGCGACTCGCGACTCGCGACTCGCGAGTCAAAAACAAAAGACTCGCGACTCCCGACTCGCGACTCGCCACTCAAAAGAATATGGAAGCAATTAAAGCCAACGAAATTAACGAAATTATACGTTCTCAGATTGAGAATTTTGATGCGAGCATGACCGTCAACGAAGTCGGAACGGTTATCAAAGTCGGCGACGGTATCGCTGAAATTCACGGACTTGAAAAAGTTATGGCGGGCGAACTTCTGGAATTTCCGCACGAAGTTCGCGGTCTTGCCCTCAACCTTGAAGAAGACAAGGTCGGAACGGTGCTTTTCGGGGATTTCCAAAAGATTAAAGAAGGCGACGAAGTCAAACGTACACGCCGCATTATGAGCGTTCCCGTGGGCGATGCGATGATCGGTCGCGTCGTTGACGCGCTCGGCAACCCGATTGACGGCAAAGGCGAGATCATCACCAGCCAGTTCAATCCGGTCGAAGCAATTGCGCCCGGAATTATTGACCGCCAGCCGGTTAATCAGCCGCTGCAAACCGGTCTCAAAGCGATTGACGCGATGGTTCCGATCGGTCGCGGACAGCGTGAACTCATCATCGGCGACCGTCAGACGGGCAAAACCGCCGTCGCGATTGATACGATCATCAACCAGAAAGGCAAGGACGTGATTTGTATCTACGTCGCCATCGGTCAGAAGGCTTCGACCGTCGCGCAGGTCGTGCAGAAATTGCAGGAAAACGATGCGATGAGCTATACGATTGTCGTTAATGCTTCGGCTTCGGATCCGGCGGCGATGCAGTTTTTGGCTCCGTATTCGGGCGTTGCGCTCGGCGAATTTTTCCGCGATAACGGTCGCCACGCGCTGACGATCTACGACGATCTGTCGAAACAGGCTGCCGCGTACCGCGAGATTTCTTTGCTTCTGCGCCGTCCGCCGGGTCGCGAGGCTTATCCGGGCGACGTTTTCTATCTTCACTCGCGCCTGCTCGAACGCGCCGCAAAAATGTCGGACGCGAAAGGCGGCGGTTCCTTGACTTCGCTTCCTATTATCGAAACCCAGGCGGGCGACATTTCGGCTTATATTCCGACCAATGTGATTTCGATCACCGACGGGCAGATATTTCTTGAATCCGACCTTTTCAACTCGGGCGTGCGTCCGGCAATCAACGTCGGAAACTCGGTTTCGCGCGTCGGCGGCGCAGCGCAGATCAAGGCGATGAAGCAGGTTGCCGGTTCGCTCCGTATTGACCTGGCGCAATACCGCGAACTCGCGGCGTTCGCGCAGTTCGGTTCGGATTTGGACAAATCAACGCAACAGCAATTAGAGCGCGGAAAACGTCTGACCGAAGTTTTGAAACAAGGTCAGTATCAGCCGATGGAAGTCGAAAAACAGGTTTTGATCATCTGGGCGGCGACCAACGGATTTCTCGATGATGTCGCGGTCGAAGACACGAAACGCTTTGAAATCGAACTTTCGTCGTTTATCGAAAATTCGCACCCGGCGGTTCTCGAAACTTTGCGCACGAAAAAATCGGTTGACGACGATTTGAAGGCTTCGTTAAAAGAATCAATCGAAGATTTCAAATCAACGCGCTGGAATCAGGAAACAGAAGCGGCAGCGGGCGCAAACGCTTAATTAGTGGATAATTGATAGTGGATAGTTGATAGTTTCGGCTTTCACTTTCCACTATCAACTGTCAACTATCAACTAAATTTTATGCCAAGTTTATTAGATATGCGCCGACGCATTAAGTCGGTCAAAAACACACAGCAGATCACCAAAGCGATGAAAATGGTCGCGGCGGCAAAGCTCAAACGCGCCCAAGATCGCGTGACGGCGGCGCGTCCATACGCGCAGAAAATGTCGGAAATCTTGGGCAATCTGAGCGGACGGATCGGCGACGAATTTTCATCGCCCTTGCTCGATTCACGCGGCGACAAAAAATATCTCGTCGTGCTGGTCAGCGCGGACAAAGGTTTGGCGGGCGCATTCAATGCCAACGTCATCAAAGCGACGCAATCCTTTATTAAAGAAAATTCGAGTAAAACCGTCGAAATGATGCCCGTCGGCAGAAAGGGACGCGACTTTTTCAAACGCCGCGAGATGCCGTTTACCGAAGAATACATCGGTTTGACCGGAACCGGACGCGTCGAATACAAAAACGCGGCGGAAATTGCCCAAAAGATCATCAAAACTTTTACCGAAGACACGACGATTGATAAAGTTTTTCTCGTTTTCACGGAATTTAAAACCGTTCTTTCCCAGAAACCCGTGATCGAACAATTGCTTCCGATTCCGAAGATCGAGGCGGAAGACGCGGACGGCGGCGCGCAAGCCGAATATATCTACGAACAGCCGCCGGTGGAAATCTTCGGAAAACTTCTGCCGAAACAGGTCGAAACGCAGATTTACCGCGCAATGCTCGAATCGATCGCTTCCGAACAAGGTTCGCGGATGACGGCAATGGACAGCGCATCGAAAAACGCGGGCGAACTGATTGATAGTCTGACTTTGAATATGAACCGTATTCGCCAGGCGGCGATTACCAAGGAAATCATCGAAGTCGTTTCCGGCGCGGCGGCAGCCGGTTAGAAAGGGATGAGGGATGAAAGATGAGGGATGAATTTTTATTCATCCCTTTTTTTATCCGTGATGGTTAATGAATAATACAAACCAAAAATGGCGCGGGCGAATTATTCGTTACGCGCCTTTGATTTTGTGGGTCGCGGTGATCTTTACCGCGTCTTCGACTGCCGGCGCGAGCAATAATACTTCGAGGATCATTCGCCCGCTGCTCGAATGGTTTTTTCCCGACGTTTCCGCGCTAACGCTCGACATCTATCACGGCTACATCCGCAAGCTCGCACATTTTACCGAATACGCCGTGCTGGCTTTCCTCGCTTCCCGCGCTTTTTGGCTTTCTTCCCAAACAATTTTACAAAAATTCTGGTTTTTGTGGGCATTTCTGTTAGTTGTTCTGGTCGCATCGGCTGATGAATACAGCCAGAGTTTCAATGTTTTGCGGACAGGTTCGATTTACGATGTTTTAATTGACGCATCAGGCGGTTTGATAATGATTTCACTGCTCGTTTTATACAGACGTTTTACGCGCAAATGATTTCGCCAACTTTATAAAGACTCGAAATATTTATTTAATGTAGCCAATCGTTCCCGCAAAACTTCCATTTATCGAAACTTTGTGAGATATTTTTCGTTAAGAACTTCAAAGGAGATGATGAAACAAAATGAGTTTTTTCGACAAAGTTAAAGAAGCGGCAATGAATCAGTTTATCGAGGTTATCGAGTGGCTCGACAATACGGGCGACACGATTCTTTACCGTTTTCCGGTTTACCAGCAGGAAATTAAAAACGGCGCACAGCTGATCGTGCGCGAATCGCAGGCGGCGGTTTTTGTATTTGAAGGTCAGGCGGCAGACACGTTCGGTCCCGGACGCTACACGGTTGACGGCGGCAATACGCCGATTCTTTCAAAACTCGGCGCGTGGAAACACGGCTTTAATTCGCCGATAAAATCCGAAGTTTATTTCGTCAATACGAAACAGTTTACCGATATGAAATGGGGAACGGCGAATCCGATTATGCTCCGCGACGCTGATTTCGGCATTGTTCGCCTGCGCGCTTTCGGCGGTTATTCGATGCGCGTTTCGGACCCGCAAACCTTTATCAAGGAAGTTGCCGGCACGAACGCCCATTTCCAGACCGAAGACATTGACGAACAGCTTAAACGCGGCATCGTCACGGAATTTTCCGACGCGGTCGCCGAAATGAAAATTCCCGCGCTCGATCTGGCGGCGCAATACAAAGAACTCGGCGAAGCGATTCGCGGCAAGATCAACGAAGATTTCAAAACTTACGGTTTGGAAGTAACGAAATTCTACGTCGAAAACATCAGTCTTCCGCCCGAAGTCGAAGCCGCGATGGACAAACGCGCTTCGATGGGTGCGCTTGGCGACGCAAACAAATATATGCAGTTTCAGGCGGCTGACGCTCTGCGCGACGCGGCACAGAACGAAGGTGGCGGCGCAGGCTTAGGCGCAGGCTTAGGCGCAGGCTTTGCGGTCGGTAATCAAATGGTCGGAGCTTTTAGCGGCGCACAACAAGGACAACAAGGCGGCGGTCAAACGCAGACGATTCCGTGTCCGTCGTGCGGTAAAGCGAACGCCGTCGGCACAAAATTCTGCGGCGATTGCGGCGGCAAGATGGAAGTTGCGAAAGTTCCGTGCGTCAAATGCGGCGCGGAACTCCGCGAAGGCGCGAAATTCTGTTCGGAATGCGGTTCGACGCAGGAAAAAGCGAAATGCGCCAATTGTCAGGCGGAACTGGCTCCCGGCACGAAATTCTGTGCGGAATGCGGAACTAAAACCGAAGCGGTTTAAGGCAAAAGGTAAAAGGCAAAAATAAAGAGCGTCTTATCTCATTTTTGAATTTTGAGATAAGACGCTTTTTTACTTTTACCTTTTTACTTTGCGCCATTGCGTCATTGCGTTAAAATTAAAATTATCTGGAGAAAATTATGGCAATCAGTCCTGAACTTTTAGAAATTTTGCGTTGTCCGAATTGCAAATCAAAGGTTGAGATCAAAGACGATAAAAGTGGTTTGAAATGCACAAACGTGGAATGTGCGCTCGTTTACCCGATCCGCGACGAAATTCCCGTGATGCTGGTCGAAGAAGCGAAAGCGGAAAAAAATTAGCGAAAAATTTGAAATCTGAAATCATCAAAGACCAAAAACCAAAGACCAAAAACCAAAATCCGATTGATTGGCAAAATGTCCGAAAGGTTTTGGTCGTGCGTCTGCGCTCAATCGGCGACACGGTTCTTTCAACGCCTTCGCTGATTGCTCTGCGGCGGTTTTTACCCGACGCACAGATTGATATTCTGCTCGAAGATTGGGTCGCGCCCGTTTTGGAAGGATTCGACGCGGTTGACAATATTCTGACCGTTTCGCGCAACAGCAAAAAATCGCGGTTTGCGGCGGCGCGGCAGATTCGGCGTAATCGTTATGATGTCGCGTTTAATCTTCACGGCGGCACGACGGCGACGTTTTTTGTCCGCGTTTCGGGTGCGCGTCACCGCGTGGGATTTTTGCATTACAGCTACAAATTTCTTTATAATCACCTGCTTTCTTCCTCGTCTGATTTCTGGCAAACGCCGTTTACACATTCCGCCGAACAACAGCTCGCGCTTTTGGGTTTTGTCGGCGTTCCGGTCGAAGACAAACCGAAAAGCCGTCTGGGAATAATTCCGAATTTCAAATTTCAAATTTCAAATTATGCGTTAATTCATCCGGTTGCGGCGTTCGAAACAAAACAATGGGCAACCGAAAAATTCGCAAGAATCACGGAATTTCTCCACGAAAAAGGTTTGCAAATCGTTGCTGTTGCAACCCAAAAAGAGCGCGAAGTTTTGGAAAATCTCAAGAAACTTTCAAATGTTTCAATCTTAACTTTTGATGATTTAAGTTTGCCAGAAATTACGGCTTTAGCTTCGCGTGCCGAAATTTTTGTCGGAAACGATTCGGGAAT
The DNA here is from genome assembly GCA_022843305.1 of Pyrinomonadaceae bacterium. GTDB lineage: Bacteria > Acidobacteriota > Blastocatellia > Pyrinomonadales > Pyrinomonadaceae > JAFDVJ01. The sequence goes on from JALHNX010000023.1 coordinate 7,509, forward strand.
CGCGCACATCGCGGCGGCGGTTAATACGCCAAGTGTCGTGGTTTTCGGCTCGTCAAACATTAACCATTGGCGACCGTGGACGGACGCGCCGCACGAAATCGTTTACGAGAAACTGCCGTGTCAACCGTGCGCCGGATATTTCTGCAAGGAATTTGACGCTCCGAAATGTATCTTGAGCGTCAAAACCGAAAGCGTTACGGAGGCGATTGAGAAGATTTTGGTTGATAAACAAACGGCGAAAAGCTAAATTGATAATTGGTTAAAACCCTTGACACGGAGGACAGCCAATAAAAACACTTGTGATAAGATAAAAATATGCTGACTCAATACATTCAAGCCGCAATGCATCAGGCAAAATATGAAATTTTAAGCGATGACGGAACTTTTTACGGCGAGATACCGGGTTTTCAAGGCGTGTATGCTAACGCTGAAACACTTGAAGATTGCCGTAACGAATTGGCAGAAGTTCTTGAATCATGGATTTTCTTCCGGGTTTCAAGAAATTTAGATATGCCTGTCGTAAACGGATTGCGCCTCGCTATTGAAAAGGTTTCGTGAAGTTTTTATAAATCTTCCCAAATCTTTCTGTCTATTCCGGCTTGTTTCAGAATACGAACCAAAAATTCTTTTCCAATGTCGCCTTTGTGCGGATTCGGAATGGTAATAGATAAAGTTTCCTTTTCCATAACCTGATGTTTTCCACCCGCATAAGGTCCATCAAATCCAAGCTGACGCAAATAATAAATCAAATCTTTTCTTTTAATCGGTGCGAGTTTTGGCATAAGTAATTTTAACCTCTCTTTTGTAAAAAGCCTATAAAACAAAAAAGTTCCGCAAGGCATTGAAACCTTGCGGAACTTTCATCCGTTGTGCCGCCTACGCAGCTAAATAATTTTCAAATCATATTTTTGAATTCTTTGTGAATTAAAGTCAAGGGTGAGGCATTAAAAAATAAAAGGCGAATTCCGAAGAACTCGCCGCAAAGCTTTAAGCACAGGCATTTAAGCTAAAGTCTATGACAAAACTATTTTTTCATATTGGCGTTCGATTTTGTATCCCTTGAATCGCTTGTGTTCGTCATCGAATCGTTCGGCGCAACCTTTAATTGATTGGTCACGCTTTTGACACCGTCAATGTCTTTCGCAACTTGTGCGGCTTTTGTGCTTTGCTCTTTAGTGGCAACGGTGCCTTTCAAAGTTACCACGTCATTAACAACGTCAACGTCAATCGTCGATTCACGTAAATCACTCGTCGTCATCAAAGCCAGACGGGTTTTTGTCCAAAGCCAGCTATCGTTTGCACCTGAACCGATAGTTTCGGTGCTTCTCTTGTCTTTTTCATATTCCGCACGCTCTTTATCATAATCCGCGCGGTTAACGTTCGAGTTCCTCCAACGATTTGTGTTTGTCGTTGAAATAACACCGGTGTTTCCGTTACTGTTGACGACAACCGCCGTGTTGCTGTTCGCGTTTCTCGAATTAGTGTTCGTGTTTGTCGTGCTTTCGCAACCCGCTAAAGCGAGAGCCGAAAAGCCGATAGTAGTGATTAAAAATTTGGTCTTCATATTGATTCCTCCTGTCTTCTAAAGAAACATTTTTTGAAAAATAACTCTCCTAAGAAATAGTCTTCTGAAAACGATCTTTCAAAACCGACCTAAGGAGCAAATTGCATACCAGTGTTTATAAAATTTATTAAATCGGCAGTTTTAGCGACTAATTGCGTTGAAACTACGTGTTTTTCGCATTTTTACTCGGTAATCGGACTGCTTTCTTGACATAGCCAAACAGGGCATTTATCATCTAAAGTTTCGGCTCTTATTGCCGCACGTCGCTGTGTGTCGTGTAATGAACTAAAACAAGACACACGGGCGAAATAAAAATATACAGTTTTATTATGTTCGAATCGCTGTCCGATAAATTAAAACGCTCGCTCAAGAATCTGCGTGGTCAGGGTAAATTAACGCCCGAACACGTTGATGCCGCGCTGCGCGAAATTCGGATGGCTTTGCTCGAAGCCGACGTAAATTACAAGGTTGCGAAAGATTTTGTCGAAAACGTTCGTCTGAAAGCCGAAGGTCAGGAAGTTTGGCAAGACCTGAAACCGCACGAACAGGTCGTCAAAATCGTTTACGATGAACTCGTCGAGCTTTTCGGCGGAACATCGTCAAGATTAGTTTTTACGCGGGCAATTCCGAACGTCGTGATGATCGTCGGTTTGCAGGGTTCGGGTAAAACCACTTCGACGGGAAAAATCTCGCGCTGGCTCAAAGACAATCAGGAACGCAAACCGCTTCTGGTTTCGGTTGACGTTTATCGTCCGGCGGCGCGTGAACAGCTGCGGGTTGTCGGTGCGGCGGTCGGCGTGCCGGTTTTTCAGGATAAGGAAACCAACGATCCGATGACGCTCGTGCGCGGCGCGATGCGTCACGCGCAGGAGATGGGCTTCGACACGCTGATGATTGACACGGCGGGGCGTCTCCATATCGACGACGAGCTGATGGTCGAACTCGAACGAATCAAAGCCGAAACTCGACCGATCGAAGTTTTGTTCGTCGCCGACGCAATGACCGGGCAAGACGCGGTTCGTTCGGCTGAAGTTTTTCATGAACGGGTCGGCATCACGGGCGTTGTTCTGACAAAGATGGACGGCGATGCGCGCGGCGGCGCGGCTTTGTCCATCAAACAAGTTATCGGTCAACCCGTCAAATTCGTCGGTGTAGGCGAAAAATACGACGCGATTGAGCCGTTTTATCCCGACCGCATCGCGCAGCGAATCCTCGGAATGGGCGACGTGCTTTCGCTCATCGAAGAAGTTCAGGGCAAAATTGACGAGGACGAAGCCGCCAAGCAGTTGGAGAAAATGACGAGCAACAAATTCACGCTCGAAGATTTTCGCAACCAGCTCGGACAATTCAAAAAGCTCGGCTCGATGTCTAAATTGATGAAGATGATGCCCGAACAACTGACGGGCGGAATGTCGCTTTCGGACGAGCAATCCGAAGAGGTCGAAGCGCAGATGAAGCGCACCGAAGCGATCATTGATTCGATGACGCGGCAGGAACGCAACAACCACAAAATTCTCGACGCAAGCCGCAAAACGCGCATCGCCAAAGGTTCGGGTTCAACCATTTCGGAAGTCAATCAATTGATTCGCCAGTACGAGCAGATGCGGAAAATGATGCAGCAGATGAATCGCGGCGGACTTTTCTCGAAGCTCGCCGGCAAAGCGATGGGCGGACTTGGCGGCGGACTCGGCGGACTTCTCGGCAGCGGCGGCGGGGGAATGCCGGGCGGACTCGGCGGTTTGTTGGGCGGCGGTGGACAGGAAGATTTTGATAATGATTACGAAGAAACCAAAGATAATTTGGCGAAAAAGTTAAAGAAGAAAAAGAGACACAAAAAACGAAGATGAGTAGCGAGTAGCGAGTAGCGAGTGGAGAGTCAGAAGATTTTCCTACTGGCTACTCGCTACTCGCTACTCGCTACTGAGGAAATTATGTTAGCAATTAGTTTAGTTAGAATGGGCGCGAAGAAAAATCCTTTTTACCGTGTTGTGGTAAAGGAAAAACGCTCGAAGCGTGACGGAAAATATATCGAAAACGTCGGAACTTACAATCCGATGGTCAATCCGGCGCAGGTCGAATTGAAACACGACCGGGTTCAATACTGGCTTTCAGTCGGTGCGCAGCCGACGGAAACCGTGGCGAGCCTGATCAAACACAATCCGGTGAAGAGTGAAGAGTAAAGAGTTGAGAGGCGAGAGTCAGATTTTTTTCTCTCCACTCTCAACTCATCACTCATAACTAAAAAAATGAAAGAAGCCGTTGAAAAAATCATTAAAGCACTTGTCGGCGATGCCGAAGCGGTCGAAGTGTCGGAAATTTCGGACAGCAGAAACGTGAAAATCGAAGTTCGCGTCGGCGAAGGCGATATGGGACGAATTATCGGGCGCGAAGGTCGCACCGTGAAAGCGATTCGCAGTTTGCTGTTCTACGCCGGACAAAAGCAGGGCAAGCGGTTTCAGTTGGACATCGTTGATTAATAGTTCAGAGTCCACGCTTCAGTTTGCAAGCCGAAGGCTGTGCGCGGTGGTTTAATCAAACTAAAGTTTGAACTCTAAACTTTTATGGAAGAACTCGTTGCAATCGCCAAACTTGTCAAATCGCGCGGATTGCGCGGCGAACTTGTTGCCGAAGTTTTGACTGATTTTCCCGAACGCTTTGACGAACTTGAAACGGTTATCGCGCTTTTGCCCGATGGCACGAGGCGCGAATTGAAAATTGAAAGATTTTGGTTTCAGAAAGGCAGAATTATTTTGAAGTTTGCCGGGTTTGATTCGATAGAAACTGCGGAAACATTGCGCGGCGCGGAAGTCTGCATTCCCGAATCGGAAGCCGTCGAACTCGAAGAAGACGAATTTTTCGATTGGGAACTTGCGGGCTGCGAAGTTGAAACCGTCGAAGGCTTGAAATTAGGTCGCGTGAAAGATTTAATGCGAACCGGCGGCACGGAAAATCTGGTGGTCGCGGGCGCGGAAAAAGAATATCTGATTCCGTTTGCCGCGAGCGTTTGCGTCGAGGTTGACGTTGTAAACAAATTGATAAAAGTTGACGCACCCGAAGGTCTTTTGGAATTTTGACGGAACGCCGTCATCCTGACGGCACACGTCGCTGAAGGCGGCGTCAGCAGTTTTGATTATTGACAACTAGGCTTTGAACGAAATTTTCGCGCTTGGCGCTCAATGCCTTCAGGATGAAGGCGTTCCAAAATGAAGATAGACGTTTTAACAATTTTCCCCGAATTTTTTCGTGAGGTCTTTGATTTTGGAATAATCCGCCGCGCTAGATTAGCAGAAATCGTCGAGATAAATATTCACGACATCCGCGAATTTACGACCGACAAACATCGGATGACGGACGACCGACCGTTCGGCGGCGGTGACGGGATGGTTTTTAAGGCGGAACCGATCTTTAACGCAATTGAAAATTTGATGGGGACAACCGAGCGCGAAAAATATCCGCCGCGAACGCGCGTTGTGCTTTTAACGCCGCAGGGCAGAGTTTTCAAACAGGCGATGGCAAAGGAATTTGCCGACGAAGTTGATAATTTAATTTTGATCTGCGGGCGCTACGAAGGCGTTGACGAACGCGTCAACGAAGCGCTCGTCAACGAAGAGATTTCCATCGGCGATTACGTGCTTTCGGGCGGCGAACCGGCGGCAGTCGTTATGACGGACGCGATCGTCAGATTACTGCCGAACGCTTTGGGCAGCGAAACGTCAGCCGAAAATGATTCGTTTTCGGACGGGTTATTGGATTATCCGCATTATACGCGCCCGGCGGATTTTCGCGGGATGAAAGTGCCGGAAGTTTTACTGAACGGCAATCACGCCGAAATTGAAAAATGGCGGCGGCAGAAAGCGTTGGAAAAGACGCAAAAATTTAGACAGGACTTATTAAATAAGGAGAATAGCTGAAGTGAATAGTTCAAGGTAGAAAAGTAAAAAGTAAAAAGTAAAAAGGCAAAATAAAAGCCCGACATTTTACTGGATAACCGAAAATCACTTTGAACAATCGCATAAGAGAAAAATTATAAAGAAAATAGACATTATTTTGCCTTTTTACTTTTTACTTTTTACTTGAGTGCATTCACCTCTCGCTCAAAATAAAATGAATCGTTTAGACAGCATTGAACAAACACAGTTAAAAGATAATATTCCGAACTTTCAGTCGGGCGACACCATCAAGGTTCACGTCCGCATCAAGGAAGGCAACAAAGAACGTCTGCAGGTTTTTGAAGGCGTTGTGATCGCCCGCAAACACGGTGGCGTGCGCGAAACCGTGACGGTTCGCAAGGTCAGTTTCGGTGTCGGCGTGGAAAGAATTTTCCCGCTTCACGCGACGATCGTCGATCATATTGACGTTACGCGGCGCGGCAAAGTTCGCCGTGCGAAACTTTATTACCTGCGTGATCTGCGCGGTAAAGCGGCGCGTATTAAAGAACGCGATTTCCGCAACAAAAAAGCGAAAGCATAAGACGTTTGCAGTTTTAGAACCTGTTTGAAAATCACGAACGGGAAAATGGTCGAAAGACATTTTACATTCTACATTTTGCATTTTTCATTAAATTGCAGGAAATAAAAGCTATTTTTCTGCATTCCAATGTAGAATGCAGAATGTAAATTGTAGAATGTCTTTTTTACTTTTGCCTTCCGATTTTCAAATTTTTTACAGGATGGGAGAAACGAATCTCGAATTATTTCCGGTGCGGACGGAATTAAAAATCGGCACGGTTTTTGAACGTCAGGCAGTCGCCGAAGGCTTCCGGTTTATCGCCGGAGTTGACGAGGTCGGGCGCGGATGTCTGGCGGGCGCGGTCGTTGCGGCGGCGTGTATTTTGGATCTGTCGAAACCGCTTCCCGAATTTTTGAACGACTCCAAAAAACTCTCTGCCAAAAAACGCGAACAAATTAACGAAGAACTCAAAGAATCGGTCGTCGCTTACGCCATTGCGCAAGTCGAAGCCGACGAAATTGACCGCATAAACATCCTTCAGGCGACCAAAAAAGCGATGCGTCTCGCAATCGAAAAACTCACGCCGAACGCCGATTTTCTGTTGATTGACGCGGTTCAGTTAAAAGAAATAAATCTTCCGCAAAAAGCGATCATCAAAGGCGACGCGATTTCCGCTTCGATTGCCGCCGCTTCCGTTTTAGCCAAAACCTACCGCGACGAGCTGATGCGGGAAATGTGCAAAATCTATCCCGAATACGGTTTCTCGAAACATGTCGGCTACGGCACAAAAGCGCATTTCGAAGCACTTCGCCGACACGGCGCGTGTCCGTTGCACCGCAAATCCTTCAAAGGCGTTTTATAAAATTTATTTCGCAACCCCCTTCGTAAAATTTGCCGAGTAAAAGCCGAATCATAAATTAATTCGGTTTTTATTTTTTTAAAGTTTTTTCATTAATTTTCGCAAAAAAAAATCGAAGCGAGTGTCAATAGGCGTAATTTGATTACAATTCGAGCCGATAACGGCAACTTAGGTTGGGAATTAATCCCCCAAAAACAACAGACTTTAAGGAGACAATATGAAAAAATTTGGTTTCAAAACTTTGTTTTTAATTACACTAGCCTTAGCGCTCCCTTTGCTGGTCAGCGCGCAGGCGACACGCACATGGGTTTCGGGTGTCGGCGACGACGTTAACCCGTGCAGCCGCACCGCGCCGTGCAAAACTTTTGCCGGCGCGATTTCGAAAACCGCGACCAACGGCGAGATCAACTGTCTTGATCCGGCAGGTTACGGCGCAGTAACGATTACTAAATCAATCACGATTGACTGCGAAGACACGCAAGGCTCGATTCTCGCTTCAGGGGTGACGGGTATTGTTATTAATATCACTAACGCCGCCGACGCGAAAAAAGCGGTCAAAATTCGTGGAATTACGATAAACGGCGCGGGTTCGACCCTCACTGCCAACGGCATCCGAATTCTTTCCGCCAATACGGTCGTTATCGAAGACGGCGTGATTGACGGCTTTCAAACACACGGTATTTCAATCGAAACGACTTCCGGCACGCCGAGAATTGTGGTGGACAGAATGTCTATCCGAAGCGTCAACGGAAACGGTATCAACGCATTTATCACCGGCGGAACGGTTAATTTGTCGGTCAGTAATTCAACGATCGCTTCGACCGCTACCGGAATAAACCTGAGCAGCAATACAAAAGCCGCAGTTAGAACGTCTAATCTTGTCAATAACACGACCGGCGCGCTCGCTTTTCAGGCGGATTTGAGTCTTGCGAACTGCCAGATTTCAGGAAATACGACGGGCATTACGTCTTCGACCGGCGGAGTTGTTCGTATCCTTTCGAATGTCGTGACCAGCAACGGCACGGGATTATCGTCAACCGGCGGTTCGATTCTTTCGGGCGGCAACAACTTAATTGACGGAAACACTACGAACGGAGGACCGACGGGATTCCTGACGCTGAGTTAAAAGGTCAGAACCGCCGGCGGTAGCGGGCGAGTTTATTTCAGTCGGCAGTTGGCGGTTGGCAGAAAGCAGTTAATCATCAACAGAATCTTGACTGTTGACTGCTGCTGCAGACTGCTGTTGCAGACTGCTGCTGCAGACTGCCAACCAACGAATTACCCGCCACGTAGGCGCAGGCGGTTCTGACAAGAAAAGCCGTCTTCAAAGTTGAAGACGGCTTTTTCACGCTTTGAGGATGATTTCTAGCTGAGGAAACCTTTGAATTTATTTGCATTCGCCGAATGGTTCGGGAAGATTTTAGCGAGATTTTTGTTGCCCAGATGTTTCTGCGCGACTTCGCCGAAAACGTCGCGGAAATCGGTCGTCACGGCGAGATCTCTGCCGTCATTGAGCCGGTCGGGTTTCAAACCTTGCCAATCGCCGTAAACTTTGCCGCCTTTGACCGAATTTCCGATGACGAACATCGCGTTGCCGTGTCCGTGGTCGGTGCCGTTCGAGCCGTTCTGGCGCGCCGTTCTGCCGAATTCGCTCATCGTCAAAATAACGACATCGTCCATCCGTTTGCCGAGATCGGTCACGAGCGCCGTAATTGACGCGCCGAAATTCAGTAAAAGATTGGCAAGCTGTCCGCGCGCGCCGCCCTGATTGAGATGCGTGTCCCAATTCAAACCCGGCGTATCGGTAAACGCGATTTCCAGACCGACGTCGGATTTAATAAGTTGCGCGATCTGCCGCAGCGAACGACCGAACGGCGTATTCGGATACGCAGCGCCGTTTTCCGGTTTGAACTGCGCCGGATTTGCTGTTTTAAGATAATTGACCGCTTCGAAAGTTTCCTTGCCGGTTTCGCCCAAAGAATCTTTTGAATTCTGTTCATAAACGCCTTCAAAACCGCCCTGCAAGGATTTTGTGTAAATTCCCGCTTTGAGAGAAAAATCGGCGAGATTGGTCATCGCAATCGTCGGGTATCTGCCCATCAACGAGCGCGGCGTTTGCTGTGTGAGCGAAACGGCGCGGAAAGCCGAGTCGTCTTTTCCGGCGGAAGTTTGCAGAACGCGGCTCAGCCAGCCGTCGCGCGTGCCTTTATTGCCGGGCGTTCCCGATTCCATGTAATCCTGCGCGTCGAAATGCGAGCGCGTATTGTCGGGCGAACCCGCCGAATTAACAATCGCGAGCTGTTTGTTGCGCCAGAGTGCTTCAAACGATTTCAGCGACGGGTGAAGACCGAAAAAGCCGTCGAGATTAACCGCGCCGTCCACGCTGTTCGGCTTCGGAACGGCGATGTTCGGGCGCAGATTGTAATATTCGCTCTCGCCGTAGGGAACAACCATATTCAGCCCGTCAACCGCACCGCGCTGAAAGATAGTGATGAGAATTTTCTTTCTGCCGCTGCGGTCGGAAATGGTTTGCGCGTTGGCGAATTGATGAAGAAAATTCGGTGCTGCCGCCATCAAACCGAAACTTGCCAGCGCGATTCCGCTCGATTTCAAAAAATAACGTCTGTCCATTAATGCTTTACCTCTTTGAAATAAACTTTCGCTTTTTCAGCTGTTTTTTAGACGCGCCGGAAGTTAGTTTGGTTAGTTTATTATTCAACTAAAATTAATTTTCCGCGCTTTGACCTTTAAGCGCGGTTTTTTCATAATTCAAACGGACTGTTGTTTTTAAACTTCGCCGAAAAAATTATGAGAGAAGAACTTGTCAAACTTATTTTAGAAAGATTGGAAAAAGAAGCCGACGGGATAAAAGCCGATTTTCACGCTGACAAAGGCATCAAGACGCGCTTTACGGCGATTGATAATTTTTTCCCCGAAGAAGTGGCGCGAAAAATCTACGAAGCCTTTCCGCCGTTCGATAAAATGCGTCTTCTCGACAGCTTTCGCGAGAAAAAATACACGTCGAAAGATTTCGACCATTTCGATCCGCTGATGAAGAATGCGACGTTTGCTTTTCAGGACGAGAGAGTTTTACGGAAAGTTGCCGAACTGACGGGAATCGAAGATCCGAAAGGCGATCCGCATCTTTACGCGGGCGGTTTGAGTGCGATGACGCGAGGGCATTTTCTGAATCCGCACATTGATAATTCGCACGAATACGAGCAGAAATATTACCGCGTTTTGAACCTGCTTTATTACTGTACGCCTGACTGGAAACCGGAAAACGGCGGAAATCTCGAACTCTGGGACGAAGAAGTTACCGAAGCCGTCGAGATTCCGAGCCTTTTCAACCGGCTCGTTCTGATGGCGACCAACGATAAATCCTTCCATTCGGTCAACGAAGTAAAAGCGGACGGCGCACGCTGCTGCGTTTCAAATTATTATTTCTCGCCGCATTCGCCGAACGGCTACGAAACCTCGCACGTCACCTATTTTCAAGCGCGACCCGAACAAAAAATCCGCCGTCTTGTAACGAAAGTTGACAGCGACATCAGAACCGCCGTCCGAAAGGTTTTCAAAAAAGGCTTTGCCAAAAAGGATTTATACGAAGGCGAAGAAAATTGAACATCAGTATAGTGAGCGGTAGCGAACACGTGTAACAACAAAATTTTGATTAAGAAACAAACTCGCTACCGCTCGCTATACTGATTATTTTTTGCCGAAAATCAGTCTGCCCAAAAATTCGCGGTCGTCGTATTGCCCGAAATTTCCGTAACGAACGACGACTAAATCTTTTGAAGGGATAATGTAAAGGCGTTGATTGCCCGCGCCTGCCGCTATATATAAATCTTTGATTTCTTCGCCGTCAACTTTTTCGATGCGCATCAACTGCGTCTGTCCGCGCGGGTCAAATCCGGCACGGTTGAGCCAGAAAGTGATGCCGTAAGCCGGATTGGCTTTTGTGCCGACAACTAATTCATCGAGTAGGTTTTTAGCAATAATTTGTTTGCCGTTCCATTTCCCGCCGTTTTTCAGGAAAAGCCCAAATTTTATCCATTCGCGTGCCGTCAGATTCGCGCCTTGCGGCAATAAAGGATTCCCGCCGCTCGTTCGCCAGAAAAAGACTTTCAAACCGAGCGGGTCAAAAATCCGTTTTTGGAGATATTCCATCACCGACTGTTTTCGCGGCGCGAGCTTGCGTCGCATCACTTCGCCGAAAATCTGAAACGGCGCGGGACCGTATTCAAATCTTTTTCCGGCTTCGTATTCGACTGAAGAATTTATCGCGTCGGAATATTCGGGAACACGTCCGATTTCTCCCGCGTCAATTCCGCTCGTTAATGATAAAAGCTGGCGGAGCGTGATATTTGCTTTTTGTTTGTCGGCTTTCCATTCGGTGAGCGTTTCGGAAACCTTTTCGTCAAAACTTTTAAAGAGCTTATCTTCGATTGCCGCCGCAAGCATCACGCCCGAAAAAGATTTCGTGCCGCTGGCGATAAACCACGGCATTTCCGCCGTGTGACCGTTTTGATATTCCTCGAAAACGATCTTATCGCCCTTCATCACCAGAACCGCTTTACCGCGATTTTCCGACGAATACTCAGCCGTGAGCTTGTAGCGTTCCTGCTCGGTTAACAGCTTTGAATTTTGCGCTTTGACCGCGCAGCCGAATGAAAAAAGCAGAAAAATTGAAAGACTCAAGTAAACTAATTTGCTCATAATTTTCATTAAATGTCCGGCAAACTAAAGTTTGCCGGTAAGCGTTTGCCATGTCCGGCGGCGGCAACAAACTGAAGTTTGTTGTACTTTTAATTCCCGATTTGCCAAAAAAAAGCAGCCAGTTATCAGCGGAACTGACAACTGACCGCTGATCATTGATTGAAAAACTATTGCCGCTGAAATTCGGGCGTTCCCAAAACTAAGCTGACCACTTTAAAGACTTCCGCGTTGCCGCTCGGCGTTAATAAACGCGCCTGTCGATTCATTCTGCCGCCTTGCTGGCGCATATTCGGCATTTCCAAATCGTCATCAACTTCGGCGGGCGATTTTACGTCCGGCAAGGGCTGTTCGATCTGTTTCAAAAGCGTCGCTTTCGTGTTCGGCGAAATGTCGTTATCAAGCACGACCGCGATAGTTTTATCAAGAATCGCCGCTTTGCTGTTTGCCTCGAAAATCTTCAAATTCGCCTCTGTTCCGGGAATTCGATTCGATGCCAGCGCGACGGCAAAGTTCAATCTTTCAAGCAGCGCACCCGCGTTGACCCAATCTTCCGCCGTGTCCGGATAACCCGTCGGCGCTTGATAGCCGTAGGGAACTTCGCCAAGTTTGTTAAGCATCGCAAGGATTGCCGGAGAAGAATTCGTGTCCGCGCCGATCGTGCGAATCGCGCTGATTGCAAGCTCAAACGGCGTTTTGATCTTCGCGCGGTAATTTTCCGGCGCGAAAAATTCCTTGTCCGTGAAAAGTGCTTTGAGCGTTGTTTTGATGTCGCCTTTCGAATCCTGAAAGGCTTTCGCGACACGTTTGACCAGATCTTCGTTCGGATTATCCGAGACGAATTTAACGGCGAGTTTTTTAGCGATAAATCGTGCGGTCGAAGGATGCGCGACCAGAATATCAATCACTTTCAAACCGTCTTTCATTCCGCCTTCGCTGATCTTTTGTCCGAGAACGGTTTTCGTTCCCGATTCGTGCCAGCGTTCGTTGAAATAAAACTCGCCCGATTCGATGTCGTCGGGAATTCCGGCTTGTCTTTGCAGACGATTAAGGGCGCGGTTTTCATTGCCTTGAATATCATCGGCGGCAGCGCGGCGATAACCGCGCGGATCGGCAATCGTCCAGCCCGTAAAGGCTTTGGCGACTTCGACAATATCCTGTTGCGTATAGCCGCCGTCAACGCCGAGCGTGTGAAGCTCCATCAACTCGCGGGCGTAATTTTCGTTGATTCCGCGCCGGCGGTTCTGCTGATTTTTTAATTGATTTAAGCGTTGGTCGAGCTGTGCGTCGGTCCAGCCGCGCTGTTCTTTGATGCGCTCGCGCTGACGCTCATTCAACTGCCCGTTTTGCAGCATTCTCAGAAGACGATTGTTGCCGTTATTCTGCTGTGCGTTCGGCGAACGGCTTTCAAAATTGTCGAGATAAAAGAGCATTGCGGGATGCTGTGCCGTGCCGACGACCAAATCCTTAAAGTTTCCGAGCGCGTTTTTGCGAATTACGTCGCGTTCGTAAGACGGAATATACCAGCGCACGGCGGCTTTTCCGGCAAAGACGTTGAAATGATTTTGCCAGAAATCAACCATTACTTCCTGCAATTGTTTTTCCGAGTAAACGGCGCGCAGAACGCGGTTTGCCGTAATTTGCGGAACGAGTTGGGCGGCGGGTCGCAAATCGTATTTTTGGTAATATTCGCGCAGTTTTGCCTGCCGTTCGCGGCGGTCATTTTCCGTCATCTGCCGGTCGGCGTTTTGATTGTTGTTTGCCTGATTGTTTTGGGCTTGATTGTTTCTGCCGCCTTCGAGCCGGCGAAGCAACGCGCCCGGGTTCGGGTATTTGGCGAAAACTTCGGCGGTCGTCATATTGAAGATTTCCAGAGGTTTAACCTTCGCATCGGCGACCGGATCGGTTATCGAAGCGGGATTAAGCTGCTGTTCGATGTATTTCTGCAGACCCATCGCCTTGACCTTTTCGATGTCGCCCGGACGCGCGCCGAATCCGAGACGGTTGAGAACGTGCATGATCTTCTGCTCTTCGGTCAGGGCTTTGGTTTTATTGTTCGTCCGCCCTTCGCCGAACGCGAAAACCGGCGCGCTGATCGCCAAAACCATTAAAAATGCGGTAATTTTGTGAATTAACGGGTAATTTCTTTTCATTGCGGTAAAACCTCAAAAAATTTTATGATTGCATCGCTGTCAGCGAAAATATTCTGCTTGGTTAGACGCGGGGAATTTGCAAAAGGGCGAAAAAAAAGTTTGTCAGTTGTCCGTTCTCCGTTGTCCTTTGTAAATTATTAAAATAACCGCGAGAAATAAAACAACGGGCAAAGGACAACTGACAACGGACAAATATTCATCTAAACCATCGAAATTTGCCCGAAAATTGGTTATAATAGACAGGTAAATTTACCCGAAGGAAATAAAAGTTATGAAGTTAAATAAATTCTCGTTTCTGTTTTCCGCCGTTCTCGGTCTGTTTTTGGGAGTTTCGGCGTTCGCCCAAATCCAAACTTTCAGCGATATAAATGTCGAATACACATTCGATGTGCCGAACGCGACATGGAAAATGACCGCGAAACCTTCGACGACGAGTCCGAATGTCGAATATACTTACGGCGACCGTTCCGCCGGGTATCTCGAAGTCCGCAAATTGACGGTCAAAGCCGACGATTTGCTGTCGGATGTAATCGCCGGTGAGGAAGAAAAGCTGAAATTTTTAAGAGGCTATGTTGCCGGAAAGGAAGAAAATTTTGCGGGAAATCTGCGCGGCACGGCTTTTAACTTCGAATACATCGCAACGGGCAGAAATATGAGCGGCAGATTTTATTTCCTCAGAGCCAACCCGACAACCGTCTATGTTCTGCGCTTTACGGCGCAAAAGGAAAAACTCGTGTCCATCCGCAATCAAACCGATTCGATTGCGCGGACTTTTCAAATCAAAAAGTAATAATTTTGAAATTTCCGCGAAATCCGAATTTGTTTTTCCACCCGGAAAATTTAGACCGCGCGAAAATTTAAGAGTCAAAAAACAATTTGATTTTGAAGGAGAACCGATGAAAAATCACCTTAAAGTTTCCTTAAAGATTGTCATCATATTTTTAATATTTTGCGTCTTTAGTTTCGCGCAAACTAAAGACACTCCGGAGAAAGATGCTCAGAAAATTGCTGAGGCGTGGATGCCGCTTTGGGATTCGGGAAAATATGATGAAAGTTATGAAGAGCTTTCAGAATCTACAAAGAAAAACATTGATAAGAGAACCTGGTTTGTTTATTGGAGCGGCGTTCGCAAGCCATTGGGTGAATTGAAATCCCGAAAACTTTTTAAGGCAGAGTTTATAAAGTCTTTAGAAGTAATGCCTGACCGGGAAGGAGTTATTCTTCAATATAAAAGCTCATTTGAAAAGAAAGATTCGGTGCTTGAAACATTTGGGTTGATACGCGAAAAAGACGGCACCTGGCGAGTCGGTCATTATCTTACTGACCAAAATTAAATTTAGCTTTGAATCAAAAACTTCGCGCCGAAAGGCAGGATGTAGCCTTGCTTATTTTTATTGAGCGAAATTTCTTCCAAAGAACGCGCCTTGTGCAAACGCATCGGGCGCGTTTCCGTTTCGATTAAAGCGGTGATGATTTGAATGTCGAAGCGTTCGGCTTTTTGTAAAAGACTCCACGCGGTTTGACCGTTGACCTGATACGAGGCACAAAGGTTTTCGGCTAATATATTTGAATTTTCGGCTTTGAACCAGTTTAGAAAATCTGATCTTCCCAAACCGTCGGCGCATTCGGCTAAAAAGATGATCGTGCCGCCGTCGTTGCAGGCGAGCGAAGCTGTTTCCAATGCTTTGTGCGCCTGAATCATATTTAAATCGTATGGAAAACCGCCGCAGGAAACAATCACCAAATCGCGTTTTTCGGCGATTTCGACGGTGTGATTTGAAGCGTAAAACTCACAGCCCGCGCGGTGCGCCGCAATCCAATCGCCGCAGAATATTTCCGTCGCTTCGCCTTTGTCGTTCGTGATGGTGTTGATAGAAAACGACGGATTAATTTTTCCGGCAACCTGCATAAAGGCTTCGTGAACCGCATTTCCGTCCAAAATTCCCGTGCCGACACCGGCGCGGCGTGATCTTGTTTCGCAGTCGAAAGCCAGCCGGTGCGTCGCGGAAATTGTCTTTTCGGAAGCGAGACCGGGACAGATCAGTTTGCGTCCGCCCGTAAATCCCGCGAAATAATGAAACATGATGCCGCCGACGATGATCACGTGATCGTGTTCGGTCAAAGCACGGTTCAGCTTGATCGGCGTTCCGCCGATCTCGCCAAAGTTTGCGAATTGTTCTGAATCAAGCCCCGCGATTTGCATTAAATCCTTCGCCGTGTGGTCGAGCGTTTTGATGCGCTGGAAAATAAACGGCGTGAGCAGTTCGCGTTTTTCTTCCGTCGTAACTTTGCGGTGAATGCCGGTGGCAAAAATAATGCTGATATTAAAAGGCATCGTGCCGTTGGCGATCAGACGGCGAACCAGTAAATTTACAACCTGCCCGCAAGCCGTTTGGCGCGTTGCGTCCGGCACGACGATAAGAACGCTTTCCCCTTCGCTGATTATTTCTTCAAGCGGTTTTGAATCAACCGGATTGTCGAAGCATGCGCCGATTTCCGCGTCCGTCAGCGGCGGAAGATGTTTTTCAAACCCTAAAATTTCAAATCGGTTTTCGTCGTATTCAAAGCGAATTTGGTTTTTTCCGTAGCGGAGTTCGATTGTCGGCATATTTTTATTTGCCCACGAAACACACGAAATAAACGAAAAAGATTAGAAATATTTTTTTGTGTATTTCGTGTGTTTCGTGGGCATAGTTTCTTGAATTCAGTTATTCGTCGCTCTGACTTTTACTTCCGAATCGAAACAATTCGCGCCCGAAAAGCACGGGTGCGCGTCCGGCTGTTCTGTTTCAATCGTTTCCAACTGGATCGTCAGGTGATCAATGCCGAATTCGTCGTGCAGTTTTTGGCGAACGGCTTTCAGCAGAGCCTTCTGCGAAATTTCGTTGCGGTGAATGATGTGAACGCTCAAGGCTTCCATTCCCGACGTTATCGTCCAGACGTGCAGATCGTGAACGTCTTCGACATTTTCCGTCCGGCGAATCGTTTCTTCGACAGCTTTTAAATTGATATGCGCGGGTGTGCCTTCGAGCAGGACGTTGACCGATTCCTTAATCAGATTCCACGCGCCGAAGATGATAATCAAACTTATCAGAACGCTGGAAACCGCGTCTGCCCAAACCCATCCGAACGCAAGGATCAAAATGCCCGCGCCGATTGCCGTCACCGAACCGAGCGCGTCGCCGACGACGTGCAGCCACGCGCCGCGCATATTCAAATCGTGTTCGTGATCGCCGTGCAGAAGATAAGCGCAGATGAGATTGATAACCAGACCGCCGACGGCGATTGCGGTCAGATGAAGCCCTTTGATTTCCGGCGGCGACTGCCAGCGTTCGTAGGCTTCGTAAATCACCCACAGCGAAATTAAAACGAGCGTAATGCCGTTGACGAATGCCGCTAAGATTTCCAGACGATAATAACCGAACGTTTTTTTCGCCGTTGCCGGACGCGACGCGAACCAGAACGCTGCCAAAGTCAGTGCCATCGCCGCCACATCGGTCAGCATATGTCCCGCGTCGGCAAGCAGCGCGAGCGAATTGGCAAACCATCCGCCAATCGCTTCGGCAAACATATAAACAAACGTTAAACCCAGCGCGAGCTTTAGTTTATTGATGCTTCCCGCACTGCGCTGTCCGTGTGAATGCGAATGTGAATGATTTGCGCCCATCTTTTTAAGTCGAGAGTCAAGAGTCGAGAGTCAGAATTAAACTTTACTGTTGCGTAAGTGTTTCATCAAACTCATCGTCATTCTTGCAATCTCTTCCAATAAATCGTAAATCTTTTTGAAGTCGCTCTGATTCAAATATTCCAAGTCAAGTGCAATATACAAGTGCGATTGAGTTTCGGATATTGAGCCGTGCGCGAAATTCAAAAAATTAGCAAATTCTTTGTCCGAGTTTCTTCCTTGTCCTTCGGCGACATTTGCCATCACCGAAACTGCGGCGCGTCTTATCTGATCGCGTAATCCAAAGTCTTTCGAAAAATTTCCGCCGGAAGTAATTTCATAAATCAATTTTGTCGCTTTTCTCGCCTTTTGCCAAGCCTGTATTTCCTCAAAATTCTTGAACCCTGCCATATTCTATTCTCCTAAAATAAAGAATTTGCAATAAAAGCTCTTGACTCTCGACTCTTGACTCTTGACTCTCGACTTTTCAGAATTGCTTGACGATTCGGCTGGTGTTCAGATTTAAAACAAAACTGCTGCGGTTGCCGCGGTCGTCGCTGATTTCGACGGTCGTCTGCGCGGAAGGCGATGTGATTTGCAGTAAAAACGAGCCGTCGCCGGTCGCAAAGGTTTGTTTGCCTTGCGCACGGACGGTCGCGCCGGGTTGAGTTTTACCGCTGATGCGGTAAACCGTTCCGCCCAAGCCTTCGACCTGCCAACCGCTCGCGGCGATTGACGTGCTGCCCTCGCGTTTGACGACCGTAAATTTCCAGTGTTCGCTCCATGTGCTGGCTTGTCCCGAAGTCGCGTTTGCCTGCACGCGCCAGTAATAGATTCCCGGCAAAAGCCCGCCGAGCGTGAAATTCGGACTCGTCAATCCCTGCCGTTCGATAACTATCGAATCAGCCGCGAATGACGGCAGTTTGGCGACCTGCATACTGTAAGTTAACGCCGAAGTTACGTCCGGGCTCTGCCAGCGGAAAACAATATCCGTCGCGCCGCTCATCGAACCCATCAGCTGTTCGTTCGACGACGGCGAGTTATGAACCGGCGGCGCGAGGAGCTTTTCTTTATTGGCGAGTTTTCCGCTGTCGAGCGCGGCGAATTCGTTTTCCTTGACAACAGTTTTCTCGCCGCCGACGGTCGTTTCGACGCTGCCGCGGCTGATGCGGATTTCGCCGCCGCCCGATCGTTGGTTGATGCCGAAACTCGCGTCCGTCTGCGGGTTGATCTTGTTTTCCGATTCGCGGACTTCGACGACGTTCTGGGTGTTTTCGGGCTGTTCTTCGGTACGGACGTTGATTTGCCCGTCGTCCAAAGTGACGCGCACGTTCGGTCCGCCGAAAAGCGAATTGCTGTCGCGGATGACGACCGTCGAATTGGCGCGAATAGAAAGCACCGAACCGTCAATCATCTGGATTTTGGCGCGTCCGTCGGCTTGCGTCTGAATCGTGTCGCCGGCTGAAATAAACGTCGGGCGCGTAACGAGAATCGTTTCACGCGTCGCGGCGCGGATGATCCGCACATCGCCTTCAAAAGTAATCACTGTTGCCGCGTCTTTCGGCGCATCCGTCACTTCGGGGGTGGCAACTAGCCAGTTGCTTTTTAAAACCCACCAGCCGCCGTATCCCAATGCGCCGAGAAAAACAAATATCGCCACGAGCTTATAAATCGTGCTTCGTTTAATGTTCCACCATTCGATGTAAATTTTGCGATATTTGCTTTCCATCTAAGATGCGGAATTTTCCGGCGAATTCCCGGTCTTTTCCTCGTCTGCTTCCTCAATATCTTCCTTTATTGCTTTGGGGAAAATCAACGACAGGATCATCGAAAGCGCGATTGCGCCAACCACGACCCCGAGGGAAATATTGATAACCGTTTGTTCGAATTCGTGGTTTTTATATCTTTGCAAGAAATTGGCGAAAGCCGAACCGCCGCCGTCGCCCGTTACCATTATCAACCCTTCGACCAAAAGAGGCAAGAGCATTTTAACACCGATAAAGGTCAGGATAAACGCCAAACCGATTTTGAGATAATGAAAACGGTCGGCAAGATCGGCAAGCAGAAAGAAAAACGTCCGCAAGCCTAAGATCGCAAAAATGTTCGATGTATAAACGATAAAGCGGTCGGTCGTGATGCCGAAAATCGCCGGAATCGAATCAACCGCGAAAACCAGATCGGTTACTTCGACCGTGATTAAAACCAGCAGAAGCATCGTTCCGGTGCGCACGCCGTTCTCGCGGGTAAAGAATTTCTCGCCGTCGTATTGTTTGGAAATGCGGATATAACGCGTCGCGAGCTTAACCAGCCAGCTTTCGTGCGGCTCGAAATGTTCGTCCTGATCCTTGAACATACTCAAGCCCGTATAAAGAAGAAACGCGCCGAAAAGATAGATGATCCAGTGAAAACGCTCGACCAGTTCCGCGCCCGCGAAGATCATTATCATACGCATCACGAGCGCGCCCATAATTCCCCAGAACAAAACGCGGTGCTGGTATTTTTTCGGCACTTT
The DNA here is from genome assembly GCA_022843305.1 of Pyrinomonadaceae bacterium. Taxonomy (GTDB): domain Bacteria; phylum Acidobacteriota; class Blastocatellia; order Pyrinomonadales; family Pyrinomonadaceae; genus JAFDVJ01. The sequence goes on from JALHNX010000023.1 coordinate 27,426, forward strand.
GAAAAAACCGAAGATCAGGAGAAAGACGAACAGATTATCAACCGAGAGCGAAAGCTCGATCAGATAGCCGGTCAAAAACAACTGCGCTTGTTTAAAGGCTAGATCCCAATCCCCGTAATGCGTGCCGACCTGCCAGTAGATAAAAACGTTGAAAAGCAGCGCGAGCGAAACCCAGACGACGCTCCAAGCAAATGTTTCCTTGCGTGTCGGGACATGGGCTTTGCGGTTGACGATGCCAATGTCCACAAAAAGCGCGACCAGGACGACGGCGAAGAAAAAAATCCAAACCCAAAGGGGATGCTCGATTGCGTTCATATATAAATAGGGGTAAAAGGTAAAAGGTAAAAGGTAAAAGGTAAAAAGTAAAGGGAAGCAATTGCGGACATTAGCTTATTTTGCGGCGCGAAAGATCGCCGCTTATCCGCACCAGCGAATTAAGACATTATTAAACTCGACATTCTTTTGCCAAATATGTAAGAATTTGTGTATCATTAACAATTTTATCAGAGAAACAATTTAAGGAGATTTTTAAAAGCAGATGTCAGAAAACGCAACGGTCGCGGCGGAAGAAACAACCGCCGAAGCGACGGAAAATACACAGAATACGGAAGAAACCGCGCAGCATACGGAAGATGTTTCCTATCACGCCGTCGAAAAAGACGGCAACGTCACGGCAATCTGGGAAATGCAGGGGCAAAAACACATTCGCACGATTGACCCGCGTTCAAACGAAGGCAAACAGATTCTCGCGCTTTTCGAAACCGCCGCTTAAGAATTAAGGCAAAAGGCAAAAGTAAAAAGGCAAAAAGATAGAAGAATCTCTTCGTTTTGCCTTTTTACTTGCCGAATCTTTCCCAGTCGCCCCAAATCGCAAGCGTCGCGCCGACGGTTTGCAAATTGACGAACAGCGTTTTGCCGTCTTTGGAAAAAACCGAACCGGCAAACTCACTCGACGGATTACTCGGCGTAATATTTTTCGCAAAATCCGCAATGCGCCCGTCGGGCGTTAAAATCCGCACGAAATTTTCGGGTTTCCCGTCCAACTCTTTATAATCGCTGTCTTCGCAGATAAAAAGCAGTCTGCTTTTCGGATGCAGACAGATATTGTCGGGCATATCGAGAATTTGGCGACTCGGCGATTGAAATAAAAGCGTCAAACGTCCTTCGTCCTTTCCGGTCGGTTCGTAAAGCCAGATTTGTCCGCCTTTTTCTTCGCCGCCGTCGGTCGAATCGAAATAGATTCGCCCTTTTTCATCCGCGCAGATTCCTTCGAGCCGCGTAAAAACGGCTGCGCCTTTGGCTGCGCCCTGTTTGAAAACGGCGTTTTCATTCGTGTCGGCTTCTTCGGGGTCGGGATTGTCAATCGTGACCCAATTTGCGGTCAGCGTCGTTCCCGTTTTTTGATTTTTGCGCGTGTCGTAATTGTCCGTGTTTTTTATTTTCAAGACCTGCAACGTGCCGCCTTCGGCTAATCTTTTATTGCGTTTCGGCAAAAATCTGTAAAAACCCGCCGGATTGTAATCTTCGGTCAGATAAACCACGCCCGTTTTTTTATCAACGGCGACGGCTTCGTGAACAAATCTGCCCATCGCTTTCAAAGGAACCGGCTGAACGGCACTGTTTGCCGAAGCCGGAATCTCGAAACAATAGCCGTGCGGTTTGGCGAAACCGCCGATTTTCACGCCGCTTTTTAATGTTCTGACGGTTTGCCCGAGCGTTGTTTCTTCGCACGAAATCCAGCTTCCCCACGGTGTCGGACCGCCCGCGCAATTGATCAGAGTTCCCGAAAGACTGACAAAATCGCGGACAAGTTCGTGCGTTTTCGGATTAATAACCAAAGTCGTCGTGCCGCCGCCCGCGCCTTCGTCATACGGATTTGCGCCGATTGCAATGCCGGTTCGGGGCTGCCTTCCGCCCGATACTTCGTGATTGCGAACGAGCCGCAGTTCGTTTTTGACATTAAAAAGCCACATTCCGTCGTGCGCGGCGGGAGTCGGGTTGCCGTCCGTCATCTTGGATTTAACTTTTCCGAAGACATTATATTCAAAACCTTTCGGCAAAGCCAGAAATGTTTCGCCAGTATTTTTTGCCGCCGCCGGAAAAAGCTCGCCGTAACCGGCGGATTTGAATTTCGACAGATCGCCCGTCTGCGCGAAAACCTCGGCGCGTTTTGACAAACCGCCGCACGCCAACGCCAAACTGCCCGAATACAAACCCAGTTGATATAAAAAATCGCGTCGTTTCATTACTTCAAAATTAAAACCCGAAAAGAAAAATTGCAAAAGCAAATCGCCTTTTCAGCACAAAAATCTTTGTTAAATTTTTACACGTCCGTTCTGGTTATCCCTTCGATCTCGAGAATTAAATCCGCGCCGTAACATTTCGCCGGAGTTTGAAAGCCCGCGCAGAAATTTCCGTCCAAAATCTTTTCCGCGATTTTCAGTGCGGTTAGCGCCGTCATCGTGTAGCCTTCCATCCCGAACTGGCGCGCTTCGACCTTATTTCCGGCTTCGTCCGTTGCTTCGCCCCAAAGATAGGTTTTGCCATTTTCGCGTTCTTCGTCCGAAGGACCGCCCGCCGGAATTTGTTTTTGCAGGATGTTTTGAACAGGACTTGTCGCCAGCAGCCAGCCGAGATAACGGCTTAGTTTGAGAAGTTTCAACTGCTGTTCGGGAAGAACGGTGTAAACTTTGATGTTCGGAATGCCGGTCGAATAAAATGCGGTCGAAACGTCGCCCCACGGAATCGTCACGCCTTTTTTCTTAACTTCGCCGAAATCTATCTCGCGGGTTTTCCACGCCGCCGGAACGCTTGTGATCTCGCCGTTTTGGCGAACCGCGCCGCCGCGCCCGACGTTCATCGTCATCGTCGCCTGCGTGCCGTGCGAAATTCTGCACAAACCGTAAAAGGCAAGCGTCAGATGCGTCGCCGACGGTAGGCGATCTTTCAGATGCCGCGCCAGACAATCCGACGGCACGACATCGAAACCGACACCCGGCATAACCATCACGCCCGCTTCTTTCGCCAGATTATCACGCGCCGCCATCGCTTCAAAAACCGCGATTTCGCCCGTAATATCAAGATAATGCCGCTTACTGCGAATGCACGCTTCGACCATCAGCTCGGAAGTCAGCGAAAACGGACCGGCGCAATGCAGAACGAATTCGACTTCCTGCAAAGCCGTATAAAGTCCTGAAGAATCGCTCAGATCAAAAACGCGAAACTCGAAGCCGTATTTATTTGCCAGTGCTTCGATCTTTTCCGCGTTTCTGCCCGCCAGAATCGGTTTCAATCCGCGTTCGGCGGCAAACCGCGTAATCAGTTCGCCCGTGTAGCCGTTCGCGCCGTAAATCAGAAATGGTTTAGACATAAAATTTTTTTTAAATCTAACAGAAAAAAACTCGAACAAAAAAGCGATGCGTTTGGTGATTCAAAACGCATCGCTTTTTAACAGGGGAAAAGTTCTGAAATTATTTAACAATCGCCGTCGTGCTTGGCTTTTCCCTCGGATCGTAAGGTGTCGCCTGATATTTTTGGACGGCTTCCTGCGCGTTGTCGTAATTGTCGCCGGATGCGGCGGCTCTGCCGTAAGCGTCAATCGCGCGGTTGCGGTCGCCTTTCGCGTCGTAAGCGTTGCCCATCTTGATCAAAGACCAGACGTAAAGCCACACCGGACGCGCCGAGCCTTGCGCACCCAAATCGCGGACGGCTTTGAAATTATCAATCGCCAGATCGTAGTTTCTCTGCTGTAAAAAGAGCAATCCGAGATGATAATAAATCCACGCGTTCGAGCGGTCTAATTTCAAAGCGGCTTCAAATTGCTGTTGCGCTTCGACGTAATTACCGTCCTTAAACTGCTCGATTCCGCGCCGTGCAATCGAAGAAACCTTCAAATCGTCGGAGATTCGCAAGATTTTATAATTCGGGTCAATAATCACTTCAAGCGGTTTGCCGTCCGATTCGATATTGAAATCGGCACTCGATTCTTCGACGTTGACGGTCACGGTTTTCAGCCCGTCGCCGCCTTCCGAGCGAAGCTGAATTTCGAGCGGCAGACGCAGATTATCGTAATTTTGCCGAACCGTTCCGCGTGTGATGAATTTTCCGGCGCGGTTTCGGATGATTAAATAATCAGCCTTGAATTCGGGAACGCCCGTGCCTTCGACCCAACGCGCGAAAAAGTAGCGCATATTTTGTCCGGCAATTTCGCTCGCCAGTTTTTCAAACTCGTCCACCGACGCGTTTTTATCGCGGTAGCGGTCAATAAACGTGCGGATCAATTGATTGAATTTCTGCTCGCCCAGAGTGTCGCGCAGAAGTTTGTAAACCATCGCGCCTTTCGCGAACATTATGTATTGATACGCGGTCGATTGGTCGTCGAGCGTTGACGGCGCGCGGATGAGCGACGCGGTTTGCTCAAACGTTAAAGCTTTTTCAAGCAGCTCGCGCCGCAGGTTTTCAAGCTGCGCGCCGGTCAAAGTGCTTTCGCGCAGGGCAAACGCGCTGTATTCCGCGAGTCCCTGCGAAAGCCACGCATCGTCAAACGATTTCAAACCGACCGTTAAACCCCACCACTGCATCGCGGCTTCGCGCTGCAGGCGTTCGGCGACCGAATCACGCGATTCGTCAAACAGACGATTCGCCATAAAGATCATTCCCTGCGACGTGTAATATTCCAAACTGTCGTCGTCAATCTGTGCGACGATTAATTTCTTTCCGCCGTTCGGCACGCCGTATTTTTTCGTGTAAAAATCAAGTGCGCGTCCCAAAATTTCGCCGTATTGCGCAACCAGCTGTTCATTCGCGGCTTTCGTGTAAAACTGCAGTTCGTATTCGCCGAAACGCAAAGATTTCGTCGTGTAGCGGTCGTAGGAAAAATTGCCGATGAGCGCGGGTTTGTTCTGCACGAAACGGTATTTCCCGCCCGCGTTCGTGACGGGCAGATCGCTGTAACCGGCAAGCGTGTAGCCTGCCGGCAGAGAAATCGTAATATCGGAAGTTGCGCGGTCGGCGGCGTAATTGTGAAACGGAAACCAGCGCGCCGCATACATCAGATAACCGTTCGCCGCGCCGACGTATGCGAGGCGTTTCGTCAGAAGCGGTCCGCCTTCCGCCGAAACCAGCACGCCGCTGTATTTAAAGCGCAAAGTAACGGGCGTTCCCGCCGGAACGTTTTCGCCGATGTCAATCTTCACGCTCGGACCTAAATCGGAAACACCGACGCGGTCTTGCACAAAAGTTACAACACTTTGCGGCGTGGCGGGTTTCGGAGTCGGTTTGGTCGTTTTTGTGTTTGTCGGCGTTGTCGGAAGTGCCGAAGTCGAACTGATGCGTGTGATGCTTTCGATATTTAACGAACCGTTCAGCTCGAAAGCAACATTGCGCGTTTCCGACGCGGGCGTAAACGTTACGTCAACCGTCGCCGAAAGTTTGTTTTCGGTCGGGATGATCTGCACGTCCATTTTGTAATCGGAAACGTCGTAAGCGGTACGCTGAATTTGCTGTGCCGATGCCGCGAACGTCAAAAATAAGGCGACGGAAACGACTCCAAACATCCGAAAAATGTTTTCTCTAAAATTTCTCATTGATTTACCGTAACTTAAAAATTTTACCTAATGGTTTCGCTGTTTATGATGTCGCAAAATGTAATTGCGTTTGCCAGCGCGAAAATACTGAGTTCAGAGTCCACGCTTTAGCGTGTTTCGACCGCCGCGCTTCGCCGTCGGTCGGGCAAACTGAAGGTTATATTCTGAACGCAAATTTCAATCGCTCAAAAAATCAACCGAAACAACCCGTTCGGCAATCCGTTTGCCAAGCACCGCCACTTCCTGATGTTCGGGATGATCGGTGTAAAAATCCAACGCCGCGCGGTCGGGATAAACGGCAACCAATCCCGTGTCGAACGAGCGTTCGAGACGCAGAATGTCGCGCCCGACATTAAAACTCAGGATATTAGGAATAACATCCGGTAATGCCCGCAGTTTGGCAACGTGTTCTTCGCGTTCCGTTTCACTCGTTTCCGCCTTGTATTTCCAGCAAACAATATGTGTCAGCATTTCAGATTTCAGATTTCAGATTTCAGATTTCAGATTTCAGATTCACACCATTTTCGCGTAACTTCGTGGCGATAATCAAACATCTTTTCGAGTTTCGGCACAATCAAAAAAGGCGCGGCAATGTTTCCCAAAAAACTCATCGGCGGTTCATACTCGATTTCGTCGCGCAGAATCGCGCCCGATTCGTGCGGCAAAACAATATGCTGATGCCGCCAGCTCGCAAACGGTCCCGAAATCTGCACGTCTTCAAACATTTTCGGCGGTTCGTAACGCGTATGCTCGGCAACCCAGCGCGACGAAATCAGCCCAAAAATCTTTTGTTCGATAATCGCCTGCGAACCGATTTTTGAAATATCGGCTTTCTGAATAACCTTCGCGTTTTCCCACGGCGGAACGAGCCGTTCGAACGCATCGGGCAATTCGTGAAACGCAAAAACCCGTTCGGGCGTTGACTTGATGATTGATTCTTTAACGAATTTCATAAAAGTTTTGAGTCCCGCCTTCAGGCGGATTTATGGTAAATAGAAATTTTCCGAAAAGTAAGTATTTGCCGACTAAAGGCGAGACTCAGAACTAATTTTTTCGTTCAGCAAATCCCAAACTTTACGCAAATGACGTTCTTCGACGCGGATGCTACCGACCGAAAGCCGCAATGTAAATTTCCCGTTCAATTTCGTATGCGAAAGATACGCTTCGCCCGAGGCGTTGATTTCGTTCATTATTTTTTCGTTGAGCGCGTCTAAATCATCAGCATTTTTCGGGCAAGCGCGAAAACAAACCAAAGCAAACGGCACGGGCGCGAGTATTTCAAAGTTTTCCGAATCGTCAACCCAACCCGCAAAAGTGCGCGCCAGACGGCAATGTTCGCGGATTCGCTCACGCAAACCTTCCTGTCCGAAATATCGCATCACGAACCATAATTTTAAGCTGCGAAAACGCCGTCCGAGCTGAATGCCGTAATCCATCTGATTCGTCACGGTTTCCGCGACTTTCAGATATTCGGCGACGAGCGAAAAAGTTTTTTTCAGCAAATCCAAATCCTTGACATACAGCACCGACAGATCGAACGGCGTGAAAAGCCATTTATGCGGATTCGTAACAATCGAATCGGCGCGTTCCATACCTTTAAAGTAATGCTGAAATTCGGGAACAATCGCCGCACTTCCGGCATACGCCGTGTCAACGTGGAGAAAAATATCGTTGCGCTCGCAAATATCTGCCACATGCTCGACATTATCAACGCTTGAACTCGAAGTCGTGCCGACGGTCGGGATGACGCAAAGCGGCAGATGTCCCGCCGCTTTGTCGTCGGCAATCGCTTCGCGCAATTTTTCCGTGTCCATTTCAAAGCGTTCGTTAGTCGGAATTTTGACCAGAGATTTTTGTCCGAGTCCGAGTAAAATCACGGCTTTATCAATCGAACTGTGCGTTTGTTCCGAGCAGTAAACGCGCAGAAGCGGCAAATCCGTTCTGCCGCTCATTCCGTTTTCGCGGATTCCCAAATTCAACTTTTCACGCGCCATCGCAATCGCGTGAAGCGTCGAGATCGAAGCCGTGTCGTAAATCACGCCTTTGAAATCTTCGGGCAAATTCATCATTTGACGAAGCCAGTCCAAGACGACGGGTTCGAGTTCGGTCGAAGCGGGCGACGTGCGCCAGAGCATCGCTTTCATATCGAACGCGGCGGCGAGCATTTCGCCGAAAACGCCGACCGAGCTGGTCGAAGTCGAAAAAAGTCCGTGAAAATTCGGGTGATTCCAATGCGTCACGGCGGGCAGAATCAGGTTTTCCACATCCCCGAAAATCTGCGGAAAACTTTCGCCCGTTTCCGGCGCGGATTTCGGCAAAGCATCTCTCAAATCGTTCGGCTGATTTTGCGACAGAACGGGAAATGTTTCCAATCTTTCAAAGTAATCCGCGATCCAATCCACGATTTCGTGTCCGAACTTTCGGAAATCTTCACGCGGCATATCGCCTAAATTCTTGTTTTCCATTGTTTTCATTGCAAAAATAGTCTAACTTAAAAAAATTCTAATCGAAACGGGTTAGACATAATAAATGAAAAAGGTATAATGCCTTTTTGTATAATTATTACGATAAATTATAAAATGCTTTGAATAACAAACTTTCCCTGAATGGTTTGCGTATTTAAAACCGATTGCAGAGCATAACAAATCTAAATCTAAACAATTTTTTCTAAGAGGTAGATATGACCAGAATCTTTTTAGCTATTTGTGTAATAACTTCCATTTTCTTGACCATCGGCTGTGTTGATAAAAGCGGAACCACCACGACAAGCAACACCGGCGATACGATCAAAATCGGCTATTACGGCGATATGACCGGGCAAACTTCGAGCTTCGGACAATCCACCAAAAACGGCATTGAACTCGCGTTCGAAGAGATTAATAAAGCCGGCGGTGTTAACGGCAAACAACTACAGTTAATTTCGGAAGACGACCAGGGCAGACCGGAACAAGCCAAAACCGTTGTTTCCAAATTGGTTAATCAGGACAGGGTTGTCGCCGTTTTAGGCGAAGTCGCTTCGACTAATTCACTGGCTGCCGCGCCCGTCGCGCAGGAGGCGAAAATTCCGATGATTACGCCTTCCTCGACCAATCCGAAGGTAACGGAAGTCGGCGATTACATTTCACGCGTCTGTTTTATTGACCCGTTTCAAGGCGCGGTGATGGCAAAATTTGCCGGTAATACGTTAAAGGCAAAGACTGCCGCAATTCTTGGCGACGTAAATTCGGACTACAGCAAAGGACTGACGAAATTTTTCGAAGAAGAATTTAACAAACAGGGCGGAAAAGTCGTTGCCAACGAATCATACACGCAAACCGACCCGGACTTTAAAGGACAATTAACGAAAATCCGCGATCTGAACCCGGACGTGCTTTACATTCCGGGGTATTACGGACAGGTCGGCATTATCGCCAAACAAGCGCGCGAACTCGGTATGAATATGCCGCTCCTCGGCGGCGACGGCTGGGATTCGCCCGAACTCTGGAAGCTCGGCGGCGGCGCGCTGAAAAACGCTTATATCTCGAATCACTATTCAGCCGACAATCCGGCACCGGTCGTTCAAGATTTTGTGAAGAATTATCAGGCGAAATTCGGTGTCGTTCCAGACAGTTTGGCAGCTTTGGCTTACGACGCGGCGAAAGTTTTGGTTGACGCGATCAAACGCGCGGGCGGAACGGACAGCGCGAAATTAAAAGACGCGATTAACGCGACAAAAAATTTCGCGGGCGTAACGGGAGCGATTTCGCTCGATGCCTCGCGCAACGCGGTTAAACCGGCGGTTGTTCTCTCGCTCGATCCGGCAGGAAGCAAATTCGCCTTCAAGGAAACGATTTATCCTGAAGGAATGACACCGCCGACCGCTTCGACCACCGCGGCAAACGGCAACACGTCAACAAATACAATGTCGAACACAAATTCGGCGACGAATACAAACTCATCTGCCACGACAAATACGACAACCAATAAGTCAGTAACAGACAGCAAATAAGTCGAGAGTCGAGAGTCGAGAGTCGAGAGCCGGAAAACGGCTTTTAACTCTCGACTCTCGACTCTCGACTCTCGACTCTTATGGACACTTTTGTTCAGCAGCTTATCAACGGTTTGACCATCGGTTCGATCTACGCGCTGATTGCGCTCGGCTACACGATGGTTTACGGAATTTTGCGCCTGATCAATTTCGCCCACGGCGATATTTATATGGTCGGCGCGTATGCCGGATTTATTATCGCCACGTCAATGGGCTTCGCGGCGCAACCGTCGGCGTTCGGGTTTATCGTCACGCTCATCGGGGCGATGATAATCGCCGCGGCAATCGGAATGGCAATCGAGCGTTTCGCGTATCGTCCGGTGCGGAAATATTCGAAAATGACGACGCTCATCACGGCGATCGGAATGTCGCTTTTTATCGAATATCTTTTCGTTTTCATCTTTTCGGGAACGCCGAAATCCTTTCCGCAGCTTTTGCCGAATGACAACATCACGCTTTTCGGCAACGCGACGATTTCGACCTCGCAGGTTTTGATTTTCGTCGTTTCGCTTTTGCTGATGGTTGTTTTGCAATACATCATCTTTTACACAAAAATCGGCAAGGCGATGCGCGCCGTTTCGTTTAACTTGAATTCGGCGAAGCTGATGGGCATCAATACGAATTTCGTGATTGCGTTCACGTTCGCGCTCGGTTCGGCGCTGGCGGCGGCAGGCGGCGTTCTGACGGCGCAGTATAATCCGAAAATCGAGCCGCTGATGGGAATTATGACAGGCTTGAAAGCGTTCGTCGCGGCTGTCTTAGGCGGTATCGGAAACATTCCGGGCGCGGTTCTCGGCGGACTTCTGATCGGCGCGGCGGAAACGCTGGTCGTCGGTTACGGTCATCATATCGGCATTCCTTCGACCTATCGTGATGCCGTCGCATTCGCTATTTTGATTTTGGTTCTTTTGATTCGTCCGGCTGGTTTGCTTGGTTCAAACGTGCAGGAAAAAGTTTAATATTAGTTGATAGCGGATAGTTGATAACTGAAAGTTTTTTCACTATCAACTATCAACTATCAACTTTCCACTCAAAATATGAATTGGGTTAAATCAATAATTGTCGGCATCGTTTTCATCGCGCTGTTCTACGTTCTGAACGCGGCGATGTCGTCAACGGGGTTTTTCGGAATTGGGATTGACGATTATCAATCGCGGCTTTTGGTCTTTATCGCCATCAACGTTATTTTGGCGACATCGCTCAACCTGATTAACGGTTTCACGGGACAGTTTTCAATCGGACACGCCGGATTTATGGCGGTCGGCGCGTATGCTTCCGCCTATTTCACAGTTAGTTGGAATCAATGCGGATTACCGCCGGAGAAATTCGCAGTTCTCGAATTTCAGCCGCCCCAGATGCTTTGTTCGCTTCAAGGCACTCTGCCGCAGCTTCCCGATTTTGTTATTTTGCTGATTGCTATTCTCATCGGTGCGATTGTCGCCGCGCTTGCGGGCTTGCTTGTCGGGATTCCGTCTTTGCGTTTGAAGGGCGATTATCTGGCAATCGTGACACTCGGTTTTGCCGAAATTATTCGCATCGTGCTTGTCAACATCAACACGGTCGGCGGCGCGACCGGCTACACCGTTCCGGGTTATGCAAACTTTCTCTGGATCGGAATTTTCGCCGTCATCACGGTTGTCGTCATTCATAACATCGTCAAATCCGATGCGGGACGCGCACTCATTTCGATTCGTGAAGACGAATTGGCGGCAGAAGCGATGGGCGTGAATGTAACGCGCTATAAAGTTACGGCGTTTGTTATCGGCTCGGCTTTCGCGGGTGTCGCGGGCGTTTTGTTCGCGCATTACAATAAATTTCTTTCGACGAACGATTTTCAGTTTATCAAATCGTTTGAAATCATCATTATGATCGTCATCGGCGGAATGGGTTCGATGACGGGCGCGATTTTGGGCGCGATTATCGTGACGCTTTTGCCCGAACTTTTACGTTATTTACAACAATTTCAAGACAATACTTTAGAACCGATGCTGGGAATGGAATTGCCTTTTAACGTCGGCGAATTGCGGCTGGTTATTTTTGCTTTGATTTTGATTTTGACGATGATTTTGCGCCCGCAGGGAATTTTGGGAACGAACGAATTCGGTTTGAGCTGGCTCCGCCGCACGCGCACCAAACCCGAAGGCACGGAAGCGATCGGCGGCACGGAAGGCGTGCCGATTGCCGAAGACCACGATGCGAAGAAAATGAAGGACGGTGAAGAAGGATAAATATGATTAGGGATTTGGGATTGCGGATTTGGGATTTATTTCTCAAAATCCGCAATCTCGAATCCCAAATTCCAAATTGAAATGAACAACGGAAATTACATCTTGCAAACCGATAAAGCGGTCATTAAATTCGGCGGTCTGACAGCGGTTAAAGAACTCGATATGCAAGTCGGGCAGGGCGAAATTTACGGTCTGATCGGTCCGAACGGCGCGGGTAAAACGACGGTTTTCAATCTTTTGACCGGCGTTTATGAACCGACTTCGGGCGACATTCATATCCTGGGAAAGCGCATCAACGGGTTGCGCCCGTATCAAATTTCGCGCATCGGCGTTTCGCGCACCTTTCAAAATATTCGGCTTTTTCCTTCGATGTCGGTTTTGGAAAACGTCATCACGGCTTGTCATCGCCACGCGAAACAATCGCTTTTGGACGGCGTTTTTCGTTCGCCGCGTTATTACAAGGACGAAGCCGAGCATCGTCAATTCGCAATGGAACTCCTGGAAATTTTCGACCTTGCGAAATACAAAGACGAAGGCGGAACTTCGCTGCCGTATGGAAATCAACGCCGTTTGGAAATCGTCCGCGCACTGGCGACGCGTCCGCAATTGCTTTTGTTAGACGAACCGGCGGCGGGAATGAATCCGTCGGAACAGGAAGATTTAACATCACTGATTAAGGAAATTCGCGACAAGTTTAATCTGACAATCGTTTTGGTTGAACATAATATGCGCGTCGTGATGGGCGTTTGCGACCGAATTCAAGTGATTGATTACGGCAAATCAATCGCGCTCGGACTTCCCCAAGAAATTAAGAACGACCCGAAGGTTATCGAGGCGTATTTGGGAGATTAGTCAGTTGTCCGTAGTCAGTTGTCCGTTGCAAATAAAAACAACGGACAACTGACCACTGACAAAGGACAAAACTTTTATGTTAAGTTTAGAAAATATATCAGTCAGTTACGGTGCCATCGAAGCCTTAACCGGCATCACTTTACAGGTAAATCAAGGCGAAGTCGTAACGCTGATCGGCGCGAACGGCGCGGGTAAAACGACGACGCTTCGCACAATTACGGGTTTGCTCGAACCGACCGAAGGGCGAATCACATACGAAGGCAAACAGATTGACGGAATGGCGGCGCACAAGCTTGTTTCGATGGGAATGGCGATGTCGCCCGAAGGTCGCGGCGTTTTTGCTAACCTCTCGGTGCGCGAAAATCTCGAAATGGGCGCGTATATTCGCAACGACAAAAAAGGCATCTTGGAGGACATGGAAAAAGGTTTTGCGATGTTTCCGCGTCTCAAGGAACGCGAACAGCAAAAAGCCGGAACGCTTTCGGGCGGCGAACAGCAGATGCTGGCGATGGCGCGCGCGCTGATGTCGCGTCCGCGTCTTTTGCTATTGGACGAACCTTCGCTCGGACTTGCGCCGATTGTTGTGCATACGATCTTTGAAGCGATTGACAATATCCGCGCCGAAGGCACGACGATTCTGCTCGTCGAACAGAACGCCAACGCCGCGCTCCATCATTCCGACCGTGCCTACGTGATGGAAACCGGCAGAATCGTCATGGAAGGCGATTCAAAACAACTGGCGCAAGACCCGCGTGTGAAAGAGGCTTACTTGGGCGAATAGTTGGAAAAGTAAAAAGGCAAAAGGCAAAAGGCAAAAAGTAAAAGAGCATTCTCAGTTATAACGGACAGTTAAACTAAGGACGCTCTTAAATTTTGCCTTTCGCCTTTTCCAACTACTGTTGCGGGAAGCTGGGAAACTGCGGCATTTGCGGCGTGGTGCTTTGAGTTTCCGCGTCGAGTTTTTCCAGGACTTCGTTATAAATCTTGATGTCGCCGCCCTGTTCCATCTTTTGACGAACCGCCGCCAGATAATCCGAGAAAACCGTGCCGCGTTTTTGCTGTAAAGCGGTCTGCGTCAATTGGTCGCGTTGTTTGGCAAATTCGTCCATATTCGCGTCTTCACGCTTCGTCACGCCGACCACATACCAGTTATCGCCGACCTTGAGCGGCGTTTTCGTAACTTCGCCGGTTTTCAAGGCGTAAACCGCATCTTCGAGTGCTTCACTGGTCGAAGCCGAAGGACCCTGACCGAGCGGCGAGCCTAAGATAAAGCTCTTTTGCTCTTGCGATTTCAAGCCTTTCGCCGTCGCTGCTGTTCCCAAATCGCCTGCGCTGCCTGCGCCCGAAGCGATCTGTTTGGCGATTTCTTCGACCTGTGCGCGGGCTTTTTCGATTTTGACGGTTTCGGTAACCTGCGCTTTTACTTCGTCAAAAGTCGCGTCGCGCGGGTCTTTGCGTTCGACTAAAAGCGGAATCGCAAAACCGTTCTGGATCGGCGTTCTTTCGCCGACGTCGTTCGGGTTTTCGAGATTCTTGACGCCTTCTTCGAACTGCGGCGAAACGCCGATGTTTTCGACATTATCGCCGGGTTTGACGAACGGCGTTTCCTTAATCATTTCGGCGACAGTCATATTTGCCTGCGCGGCAAATTTCGCGGCGGTCGCTTGCGCGTCTTTCGTTTGTTTCAAATCTTCGACGACCTTTTGCGCGAGTTCGGCGGTTACCGAATAAGCCTTGCGGTTGCGCAAACTGACTTCCAATTCGGGTTTCGCGTCCTCGTAAGTTTTCGGAATTTCCCTTCCGCGCCGGAAAATAAAGTAATTGCTGCCGCTTTCGATTGGTTGGCTGACTTCGCCTTCCTTCATTTGCAGAACCGTTTGCTGCGGCGGCAGAACGGCGTTCGGATTGTTCGACAGATTCGGGTTATCGCGCACGAGGGTCGGAAGTTTTCCGTTCAGTGCTTTGCTTGCCGCATCTTCCGAATAACCGCGCACGAGTTCGGTAAAGGCTTCTTCGGTAATCGTTGCGCCGTCTTTTTTCGCGCGTTCGACGATCTGATTGGCTTTTTCCAAAGTTTGCGCTTTGAATTCCGGTTTCGGAACGCGCAGAATGATTTGCTGCGCTTCAACGCCTTTCGATTTCTTATCAGCCGGAATTTTCTCGTATTCGGCTTTCAATTCTTCATCCGCCAGCGGAATTTTTTCGCCGACTTTAGTGGTGTTCAAAAACACGTAGCGAATTTTTTTCTGCGGAACGTTGATGTAATAATTCGATTTGTTTTTCTCGAAATATTCCAGCAGTTCCGCGTCGGTCGGTTTTAAGGTCTGCGCCAGATCGGCAACGCTGACGGAAACGTAATTTACGTCGAATTTGGTGTTTTTGCGCTGAAAATCCTGCAAAACATCTTCTTCGGCAACCGTTACGCCCGCTGTCAGAAAGGCTTCGAGCTTTTGTCCGCTGATCTGATCGCGGACGGTTTGTTCGTAAGCCGCCACGCTGCCGTATTCGCGGGCGACATTTTCCTCGTAGCGTTTCTGGTCAATCACCGTTCCGTCTTCCGAGCGTAACTGCTGGCGGATTTCGGCGGCAACTTCGGCATCCGAAGCGCGCAGTCCGAGACGGTTGGCTTCGATACGAATGATGCGCTGCGGAATCAATCTAAAATTGAGCAGCATTTTCGAGGGCGATCTGCCGCCACCGCTCAGTTTGGCAGCTGCGAGTTCGCCGACCGTCACTGTTTCGCTGCCCACTTTAGCGGCAGTTTCCGTGCTGCCGGTCGAAGTGCTAATCGAAGGATTGTCGCCCATTAACGAACCCGCGACGATCAAACTTAAAACCATTACTACGGCAAAGAGCAGAAGAAGAAAATTTCTGGTCTTTTCCATGCGACTGAAAAACTTTAACATCTTTTAATACCTGTTATTGAAGATTTGAACTAAATTGTCATCTTGGACAAACCGCGATTGTATCAAGTAAACCTCGAAAAGTAAAAAGGCAATCCAATTTGAGATTGCGGATTTGGGATTGCGGATTTGTCTGCTTATGAAAATCCGCAATCCGCAATCCCAAATCCCAAATCGAAATGTCTTTGCGTTGAAATCTTTATTTGCTCCGTTTTAATTCCAGTTCATAAAACCAGAAATCGTTGTTCGGCTGATCGATTATGAGCTGTTCGGTTTTGCCTTGCCCGTTCAGAGTAAACGTCACCCAGCCGCGCGGAAAATTATAATTAACGGAATTGCGCCATTTGATCTGGAACGTGTCGTAATGCCAGTGTTCGAGATCGGCGACAAAATTCGGCGCAGGGATGAGCCGCATCACCAATTTGCCGTTTTCTTCCGTGACGGTCACATCGCCATACATTTCGC
>JALHNX010000024.1 GCA_022843305.1 Pyrinomonadaceae bacterium
CTTCGGAGATCGTTTCGCGCTGGTAATCAAAGAGCGGTTCGGCGTTCGAGATCGCAACTTTTAATTGAATGTCTTTGCGGTTCGCCCTTAAAACTTCCTGCGCCAAAGCGTAAAGCGCGGACGAATAGCCCAAAATATAGCTCACGCGGTATTTGGCGATCGCGTTCAGATAATGATTTATCAGATCCGGCGCGAGATGATAGCTCGACAGATAAAGCTGATTCAGTCCGGCGTTCCAAACCCAAAAAGGCGGTTTGCGGTTTTGCGCCGGAACGATCATCTGCCCGCCGAGAATCGCCCAGCGGTCGCGGCGCGAAACGCCGTACCAGCGGCGGCAGCGGGCTTCGAACAGCGCATACCAGAGTTTGACGGTTTCCGCCGTTGACCATAAATTAAGCGAAGTTCCGGTCGTGCCGCTCGTGTGTTCGTGATACATTTTTTCGCGGCGGCAGCCGTCGGCGACAAACTCCGCCGAATGTTCGCGCAGCGTTTGTTTTTCCAGAATTTCCCAGTTTTCAAGATATTCCCAGGATGCATTGTCGCCGTTTTGCCGGCGCTTTGCCCATTGTTCGCGGTAAAATGGAACTTCAGCGGCGGCGCGGTTCAAAACAAACGACAAACGTTTTTCGCGCCAATCGCGCCATTCGCTTTCGCTCCAAAAATCACGTTCCAGCGCTTCTTCGACGAGTTTTTCGGTGTTTTTATCATAACGCCACGAATTTAAATAATAACCGCGGACGCTCACCGCCACTGTCCGCGACCAGGCTGGCATTTTGTGATAGATCTGTAGAGAGATACTCATGACTAACTTTTCTGCTTTTCGATCTTCAAATCGTTCGAATTAAATCGAACCGGAGAATTTCCCGCCTTTTTGTCCAGAACTTCGGAAAATAATTTTTCCCATTCGGCGCGGACTGACTGCCAGCCGGATCTTTCGGCGAGCGCGCGTCCGCCGCGCGAGATCCTTTGCGCCAGTTCGGCGTCTTCGAGCAGTAATTTAACGGCTTCCGCCATTTCTGCGGCGTTTTCGTTTTCAACCAGCAAACCGTTTTCGCCGTCCGAGATCAGAAACGGTAAGCCGCCGACGTTTGTCGAAACGACCGGCAGACCGCAGGCGCAGGCTTCGATAATTGAAACCGGCATATTGTCGGCGCGGTTGGTGTTCAGAAAAATATCGGCTTCGGAAAATCTTCGCATCTTTTGCTCCGCGTTGAGAAATCCCGAAAAACTGACCGCTTCCGCTAAATTCAAGTCCGAAACCATTTTTTTTATTTCCGGTTCCAATCCTTTGTCAACGCCTGCCATTGTTAAAGTCACATTCGGATGGCTTTTCCGCAATTCGGCGAGAACTTCAACCGCCATCTGCGGGTTATAAATCGGGTGAAAACTCCGCATCCAAAACAGATTCGGTTTCAAATTTTTTCTTTCCCGCAAAGGATACGATTCAAGCTCGACGACGTTCGGGACGATCTGAATTTCAAATCCGTGTGCGCCGATTTTCTCTGCCAGAAACGGCGACGGCGCAACCAGACGATCGGCGCGGCGGAGAATTCTTTTTGTCCGTCGTGGATATTTTTCGATAAATTCCGGCAGATTGCCGCCGTGCAGAACCATTATCAGCGGCAGTTTGAAAGTCTTGCAAAGCAAGCTCGCCAGATCGGCGATAATCATACTCAAACCGCTGTAAACTTCAAGTAAAACAAGGTCGAAACGTCGGCGATTTTTTATCAGCACGGATGCGATCTCGGCAAGCCGCGCGATGCGGTTTATTTTCGCCGAAACGCAGACGGTTTCGTAACCTTCGGCAGTAAATAAATCCGCCGTGATCTGTCCTTGAGTCGTAATATATCCGGCATTTCGCCCGAGCATACTGCCGACAAAACATATGCGAGGTTTTTTTTGCATCGTCGTTAAAATCAATTATTTTCCGGTCGCCGAAGTCCGTGATTCGGAGGCTGCGCATTGACCACCGTCAAATAAATCATTCCCAAAATAATCGAAGGCGCGGCTAAACGCATTCCGGCATTGAGCATAAACAGGATGCTCCACGCCACAAAACCGAGAATAAAGGCTCTTCCAAGGTCTGAATCTTGCTTTCTGAAATTATAAACGGTCATAAAAATCAGCGCGATGATGGCGAATATGCCGAAAAGCCCGTGTTCTGCGATCAGCCGCGAAAATTCTGTGTGGCTGACCGCTTTATGAGAATCTAAAAATTTGCCGCGCGCCTCGTAAGCATTTCCGACTCCAACGCCTAAAATAGGATTTTCGGCAAAAATTCCGGCATCGGCGGCAACGATTTCAAATCTTCCGGTCGCTTCTTTGTCCTCAAATCGTTCCTGCAAAGAACCGCCCGTAAAGTCGTTGAGAAAAGGAAAAATGATTATCGAAAATACGACAACCAACCCGACAATCGGCAAAAAACGGCGGATTCCTTCCTTCAGATTGCGCATCTGAACGGCGGCAACGACTAAAATTCCGCCGACGGCGTTGTAAATTCCGCCGCGTGAAAAAGTCAGCATTCCCTGAGCTAAAAACAGAACCGCCAGCGCGCCGAAATAAATTGAGTATTGAAGCGAATTTTTGAATAACAGAAAAGCGGCGACGCAGAGAAATAATCCCAAACCGAGCATTGCCGAAACCTGATTCGGACCGAAACCGCCGCTCGTCGCAAGGTTCGATTCGCCCGTAAATTCGATTTCAACTGTCGTAACCGTGTAGAAAAGCGTTGTTACCGCAACGGTCATCAGCGGCACGATGAAAGCCAAAAGCAGATTTCTGAATTCCTTTTGCGTCGTTTCCAAATGCGAAAAAAACCAGGCACTGACGAGCAGAAAAAACGGTCCCGATAAATTAAAACTTATCATGTTTCTGGCAATGGTCAGATTTTCCTGCGTGAGGATAACAAAACAAGCGGGCACAAGCATCACGAAATAGAAAACCGCAAAAGCGGGCATTTTCCACATCCCGCGCCGCGCCAGCGCCGCAATCATTATAAAAGCCGCGCCGTATTTGCCGAATTCCCAGGGAACGGAAACTCCCGCCATCCGCCATAAAATTTCCGCGCCGACGATATATGCCGCTATCTGTCCAACTCGTTCGAGTTTTTCTTCGACGATCAACGCGTGACGCATTCCCAGGGCAAAGACGATTATCGGATGAATTAAACCGAATATACCCGCATTGTAAAGGAAAATTCCGAGCGGAATGTGCAAAAGAATTAAAAGAAGCGGCAATTTAAAATTATCCTGCGCTTGTTTGGTAACAAGTTTCATATAATTCGGATTGCGGCTTCCCGGCTCTTGCAAAACTATCGGCTTATTCATATTAAAATTTCAGCAATCTAACGGCTCGAAATTTCCTGTTCCAAAGGTTGTTTCAAAGTTGTTTGCCCTTCGGCGGTTTTAATCAATTTGGCGTAAATTTCGTTCAAATGTTCGGTTAAAGCGGCGAGCGAATGGTTATTTTTGATATATTGAAATCCTTCAAAGCCGAGATTAAAACGTAATTCGGGATTTTCGATCAAACGGCTTGCCGCTTCGACCAAACCCGTTTCGTCATCCGGCTCAATCAAAAAACCGCATTTCTCGTTTAAAATTTCCGGCGTTCCGCCGACATTCGTCGCAATTACGGGCAGCGCGTGAGCCATCGCTTCAAGCACGACGTTCGGCGTTCCTTCATAATCCGAAGTCAAAATCAGCGCGTCCGCCTGCCGGTAAGTTTCGCTCATTTCGGCGCATTCGCCTAAAAATTCGAGCTTGTTTTTGAGCAAACTATTATTTTGCGCCTGCGCTTCAATTTCGTTTCGCAAAACGCCGTCGCCGGCAATTTGAAAACGCAGCGGAAGCGCGGGATATTTTTCGACCAACGCCGCCGCCAAACGAATGAATCGGTCGGGTCTTTTTTCCTTTCCCAACCGTCCGGCAAAAAGAAAAGTGACGTTTTCTTTTTGCTTCAAAACGATTTCCTGTTCGCTTAATTCAACTTCAACGGCATTTCTGACAAACTCGATCTTGTCGGGTGAAATTCCGCGTTCAATCGCGCCGCGCCGCGCCAAATCGGAATTGGCGATTAAAAATCCCGGCAGAGAAACCTGAAATCTGCCCAAAGATTTATTGATCGTCAGTTCGCTCGTCAAATTACTGCGAATCGCGCCGATGCTCGGAATTCTCAAGGCTTTTCCGGCAAGCGCGGCGTAAATATTCGTGTAAAAATGCGAGCTTTGAATAATGTCAATCGGGCGTTTTCGCAGATTTTTAATGATTTCCCAAAGCCTTGCAAAACGATTTTGCTTTCCGCCGACATATTCAATTTCAACTCCGAGCCGTCTTAGTTCAGTTTCATAAGATTCGCCCTCGGTCAGACACAAAATTCGGGCTTCGATGCCGGATTCGATCAGCGCGCGCAGCATAAAAACGAGCTGTTTTTCAGCGCCGCCGCGTCCCAGAGTGCCGACAATAAAGCAAACTTTCATACAAGTCAGAATCGCCTGCGTGAGCGGGCGGGTTAAGTTTCAGGAAGTCGAAGTCAGCGACGAAACCTGCCACGCATCGCGCAGGGTTTCGCCGATAAAATCGCGCCAATTTTCTAAAGAATACTGTTGTGCGGTTTCGACGGCACGAACCGACATTCGATTATAATCTTCCGGTTTTGAACAAATTGCGGCGATTCCTCCGGCAACCGTTTCAACTGTCGGCGTGTCGAGCAGAACGCCGCCGCCGTTTCCGATCAGCTTCGGCAAAACCGAAACCTTCGTCGTCAGAACCGGCAAACCGCACGCGAGTGCTTCAAGAACTACTTTCGGAAAACCTTCCGAGGCGGAAGTCGGAAAGCAAAAAACGTGCGCCTGTTTCATCAAAGCGATGACCTCGGAATGCTCGACCTTGCCGTGAAAATTGACCTTATCTTCTAATTGCAAATCTTTAACTTTGGTTTTCAGTTCGTTCAAAAGCGAACCGCCGCCGACCACTTCGAGCGTCGCCTTCGGGAATTTCCGCAAGATCAAAGGCAAACTTTCGATCACCGTTTCAACGCCTTTTCTTTTTTCCAGACGGCACGCGGTAATTAATTTCAGGTTGCCGTCGGCAGGAAATTCACGCGGAACGGCGCTGCGAATTTTTTCCTGACTTAAAGATGTCGAAAAAATCCATTTGATATTGGCGTTGCGGATCGACGGCGCATCGTCCGCGCCGCCCGTCGCGAGCATCACATTTCGTCCGCCCGCAAACCGTTCCATGCTCCATTTCCAGAAAGCTTCGGCGGCAGTGCGCTGGATCATCCAATTTCCGCAATGACGAACGAAAAGCGGTTTTCTTAAGACGAGAGCGAAAAACATTCCGATCGTGCCGACATCGCCCGGAATCGGCGCGTGAACCGCATCCGAAAGCCGCACTTCGCGCCAGATTTTCCAGCCGTTTCGAACGAGCCAGAACGGAATGTCGAGTTTTCTTTTGAAACCTTTTCCTTTCGGGTTTGATAACGGCGAAACCTGCAAATTTTTCCCGACGAGCGGCGAAATCCCGTTCGGTTTCTCCGCTTTTTCGCACGGCACGACAACTTTCGTATCGTCGAATAATTCCGAAATCGCCTTGATTTGCATCGGAAATCCGCCGTCGGTCGCAAAACCGCTCGGCGAATCCGGCGTTTGCCAGCAAACCTTGTGCGAAATAACGGCTAATTTCATAAAAATCAATTCTTGACTAAAACCGCTAAAAGATGCGTCCGCAGAAACGGAAAGGCGTTTAAGATCGCCGCTAAAGTCAAACTTCGTGGCGCGACAGTTCGTGCAATCGGCGGTGCGAGCGTGACGCGTTTTATTTCCCCTTCAAACTGCGGAAAAAGATTTTTCAGTTCTTTCGCGTTAATGCCTTTAACATTTGGATTGCGCGGATTATCAACCGCCAGATCATACCAGACGAAAACGCCGCCCGAAATTAAAACGCGGCTGATTTCTGCGGCAATCAATTTTCTCACGTCCGAATCCAAAATCGAAGAAAAAACCGTCGAAGCGACCACGAATTTGAACGAATCGTTTTCCCACGGCAAATTTGCCGCGTCGCCGATTCGCAAATCGGCTTTCGGTAAGGCGTTTTGCGCGACGCGGGCGCGTTTTTCGTCGAGTTCGATGCCGTGCAGATTGGTTTCGCGCAAACCCCACGAAAGCAGATCGGCGAGCCAGCCGAGCTTTCCGAAACCGATCTCCAAACATTTATCGCCGGCGACAGGGAATTTTCCGGCTTTTTGCAATAAACGCGCCGCCGTGTTTTTTCTTTCGGAAACGATAAAACTTTCCGCTGGCTGCCACGGCGCGTAAAGATCGGCTTCAACTTCCGACTCGCGCCGCCGGTATTCCGTTTCGATTCGATTTTTTTCACGCTCGATTGCGTCTGCGTTGAATGACATCTTTCTCAGAACCATCTGCGATAGCGGATGGTTAAATTCTTTAGCCGTTATAATTTGCCGCGCCGAGCAGAACGGCGAAAACGCCCTGCGCTCTGCCGAGAATTTCCTGAAAATTGCTCCGGTCGCGGCGGCGCAGTGCTGATAACCCGATGCGGAAAAATTCAAACGCCTGGAATCTCCAGAAACGAAACTTTTGTTTTAACGAAAGCGGGCGCATTATATCCTGAAAAACGAAATAATAATTAACGACGCATTTATAACCGATCTGGCGGCTGTTTTCGCGTCCGTTCGGCGAATGAAGTTCTTCGCAGAGCGCTTCGCCGTGCTGTAGCAAAGTCCATTCGCGTTTCGCACGAAGCGAAAAATGCGCGTCTTCGAGAATGCCGTAATCGTGAAAAAATCTGTCGAACCGCAAACCCGAATCAAAAACCTCGCGCCGCCAAACCGCGCACGCCGTTGTCATAAAATCAACTTCGCGAACGCCTTCGAACGGCGGCTGTAAATTATTATTGATCGGATAGCCCGTTTCAAAATCGTAACGTCCGGGTTCGAAGGTTTTCAGCAAACGCAGGCGTTTATACCAACGCCAGCGCTCGGAATCTTCGGCGCGAAAATGCTCGTTCGTGCGATAACCGACAACGCCGCCGATCTTTTTCGGCTCGTCGGCGCGAAAAACCTCGATTATTTTGCCCAGAAAATCTTTATCGAGCCGCACGTCGTCGTCAATTAATGCGATAAAGTCGCCTTTTGCCGCGTCAATTCCGACGTTTCTTTGAACAGCCGTTCCGCCGCCGTGCCGGATATAGCGGATTTCAAAAGGGAACGAATGCAAAACTTTTTCGACCGCCGCTTCGGTTTCAACGTATTCCGTCGGCGCGCCGTCAACCAGAATAACTTCGCCCGGCAAAATTGTCTGCGCGGACAGATTTTCGAGCAAACCCAAAACTTCCGCCGGACGGCGCAGAGTCGGCGTAACAACGGAAATTTTTGCTTTTTCGGCGTTCATAAAACTGAAATTATACCCGCCCGCTTACGCGAGGCGGTTCTGACTTGCGATTTCGAGTAAAACACGGGCGACGCGGCGGGCGGACTTTCCGTCAAGCGTGTCGCCGAACATTTTATTTATCAATGCTTTACGTTCATTTGCGCGGCGGTTTGGTTCGTGCATCGCCTGACGCATCAGTTCACGCATCTGTTCACGATTATATGCTACTTCGACCGCGCCGCTTTCGACGACCGGACGATAATGGTCGAAATTATAATAGGTCGCGTAAGAAAGCTCTTGTTCATCAACGCTTAAAGGATTATAACCGACATTGATTGCCGGTTTGTCGAACATACAAAGTTCGAGCGAAATTGTCGAAGCGACGTTTATTCCGAAATCCGCGTGGCGCAGAGTGTTGACGAGCGCGAACGAATCTTCGAATTTCGGTGTCAGCCAGCCTTCTTCCCACGCAATTTTCGGAAACAGAATGTCTTTCCTTCGCTCCTTCAATTCGTCAAACCGTCCGGTTAAATCTTTCGGATAAACTCTGACGAGAAGCTGCGGCGCATTTTCGCCGCCGATCTCTTTGAGCATATCGGCGATCTCTTCGACGATTTCCGGTTCGCCCGGCATATGGTTCGCCATTCCGGTCGAATAAAGCACGATCGGGCGCGAAGCATCCGCGCCGATTCCGGCGCAAAATTCTTCGCGGCTTTGATAAAACTTCGGCTGAAAATGAAAATCGAACTGCGGCGTTCCGGTCACGAAAACTCGGTCTTCGCGAATCCATTCATACATTTCCAGAAGCTGTTGTTTCAAGGCTTCGTTCCAAACCAGAAAATAATCATAGGGCAGCATAATCCGACCTTGCGAAGTCAGATTATCCCAACTGAAAATAAATGTCGCGGTCGGAATTTTGAGCCACTGCGCGGCTTGGACGGCTTGCGTGGCGACGCGGCTGTGAATGTGCGAACCGTTAAAAACCAGCGACGGCTGAAGTTTTTTCATCAGTTTTACATATTCGTCGGTGCTTCGGAAAACCCGGCTCGAAGCGCGTTCGACTGCCGACAAAAGATTCAAACCCGTTCGATTGGCAAACGGGTAACTGATCGCCTTTTTGGTCGTCCAGACGGCTTTTTGCTTGAGCGTTTTGGCTTCGATTGATCGCAAACGCTCGCGTTCCTGCGCGGCTTTCGACCAGAGCCAGCGATTATGCGCCGTCGCGATGATTTCGCGCTGAAAGCGCACCAGCCAGCGTTCGTTAAATTCTTCGAGCCGGTGAACGTCGCCGTAATTCGCGCGGAGCATTTCGTTCATTGATTCGCCCGGTGAAACCGAGATCAGCGAAAGATTGGCGTTTTCAGCCACTTCGTCGAGCGCGCCCGTGTAAATAAAATTACGGATCACTTCGCCGCGCGGAATGATGGCGACAATATTTTCCGTCGCGATCTCGGCGCGCGCGAAGGTTTGGCGATTTTCCGCCGGTTCGTCGTTGGTTTTGAAATATGAATTGAAATTTTTTCCAACCATTTTTTGTCTTAAAATTGCGTTGCAATTTTGTAGTTTAGTTCAACTTTTTCCTTTGCATTACTTTCCGCGTAAATCAGTGCGGAAAAATCCCTGATGGCGTTTGCCATTCGCTCGCCGCATTTTCCGTCCAGATAACCGCAGACGTAATTTATAATCCATTGGCGTTTGGCGTGATGCAGACTCGGATTTTTTAAATAATTTTTGACCGCGCCGACCATTTCGTCCGTGTTATTGACGAGCCACACGCCGCCCGATTCGGCAATCGGCTGAAAATGATTCCATTTGTGATTGATGTCTTTGATTAATTCCTGCTGTGCCTGTCCGGGTTGCGGATCAAAGTCCAAATTAACAACCGGATGATCGAAAATCGCCGCGTCAATCGTCACGGTCGAAGATAAATTCACGACCACGTCGGCGTGCCGAAAAGTGTTCACCCATTCGGCGATCTGCTCTTTATCCTGCGAGCGTTCAGTCAGTTTTTTTCCCGCATTCGGCGTTTGCTGAAGCCGCACGTGCGGCGCGAATTTGTCGAAAAAGTCGTGCAGTTCGGCGTTGTCGTGAATCGGATGCGGACGCACGAGCATCTGCACTTTGCCAAGCTCGCCGCGAACAACTCTTTCGGCTAAATCAATCGCGCCGTGATGTTCTTTGAGAAAATTCGGCGAACCGATCGCGTAAACGATGATCGGAAGTTCGGGATTCAGGTTTTGCTGTCTGCAAAATTCTTCACGCGATTGATAAAATCTGTTCTGTTTGAAAATATCGTATTGCGGTGCGCCGACAATATAAACCGGCTGTTTTTCGGTATGCGGATAAACTTCGCGCAGTTCCTTTTTGATCTGCTCCGACCAGACGATGTAGCCGTCGTATTTAAAGAGCATTCGATTTTTGGTCGTGATATTGTCCCACGAAGGAATGTAGGCAAGCGTCGGAATGCCGAGTTTTTTCGCCGCCGCGAAAATTGCTGGCTGTTCAAACTGAAACGGTCCGGTCGTCACGATCACGTCCGGTTTCAGCTCGCGCAGACGCGCTTCGGCTTCTTCAGAACGCGGAAAGCCGAGCAGATATTTTTCGACTTTATTTTCGACAAAGTTTTCCAAACGAAGCATCGCCAAAATCCGCGCCGGCAGTTTTAAGGAACGAATTATTAATTCCTGTTGTTTATTTCTAACGTGCCGCCGCATACTCGTCCGGCTCGGCAAAGGAAAGCGGTAATCCCAGACAAATTCGTTCAGACGGCGCAGAAAATTATACGGGAATTCGCGGAACGAGAGGATTTCAGGGAACTTTTCGACCTTTACGTCGGTTTTGCTCCAAACCGACGAATTTTGGTCGCTGCCTGCCGAAGTTGCCCAAATCGTTACATCGCCGGATTGTTTCAAGGTTTCGATCAGATTCGTGTATAAAAAAACACGGTCAACCAGCAGCGACGAACTTAAAAGTAATATTTTGGTGCGATTCTTTTCGATTATTTTATCTCCAAAGCGCATATTTGTTTTTTAGTTAATGAGTTGGGTTTTAATTCATCGGGAAAATGCAAAAGCCTTTTTGAATCCGATGCCGGCGACGTGAACATCGCCGTGAACATCAAACGGTCGTCGGTGCGGGCTTCGCCGCCCTTGTGAAAACCGCGCGTGTCGGCAAAGATGATCGTGCCTTTTTTGCCGGTTCCTTTGACCCAATTTTCTTTCGGAACGACCGCCGACATCTGTTCGTCGTTCGAGCGCATGACATTTTGTTCGAGCGAAAATTCGGGCTGTTTGCCCCAAAGCCCGCCTTTGCGATGAGTTTTCGGCGCGTATGTGAAAGGTCCCGCGCCTTCGTCAACATCTTTCAGATACAAAAACAGTTTCAAAATATAATTATCTTCGCGGTCGAAATGCCAGAGCTGCGATTCGCGCGCCGCGCCGACGGTCGCAAAGGTCTGCCAAACGTTGTAATAGCGAAGTTTAACGAGCATTCCGAAATACGCGTTGGCGATATTAAGAAAAGTTTCCTGCAAAGCAAACCGCGCGAAAACGCTTTCCGCGTCAAATTCGACCTCGCTTCCGAGAAGCTCGACGTTGAAGGTTTTTTCGCCGATTGCGCTCGCGTCGCCCGCCTTTAGTTTTATTTCTGCTAATTCGTCGCGGCGGCTTGCAAGCATTGATTCGACGGCTGATTCGAGTTCGGCAAACGGCTTTTTATCGGCAAGCAGTTCATCAATCGAAGTCACGGCGATACCGTCGCGGTTGAGATTTTCGACGACCTTTTCGGCGTTCGCATTGAATTCGACAGGGAAGTTTAATTTATAGTTCACCGACGGGCGAAAATTAAACCCGTAACGCCAGAAAAATTCGTTTTGCCGTTGACCTCGCGCAATATTTTTAATTTGCTGCAACATAATTACTTCCTGAAAACGTTTTTTTAGAACTTAACGCCAAACTCAAATTTATCCATTGCCAAACGTAAAAACTGTTGTCGCTTGCGCCCGCGCAGTAATTTTTCCACGTTTGCCGAATCCGTCTTTCATCGAGCCACGCGCCCGCGAAACTTTGACAAGCCGTTTCGATATGTTCGTTCGCCCATTCGCGCAGTTCGCCGCGCAGCCATTCGCGCTGCGGCGTTTGAAGCGGTCGTTTCGGTGCTTCCGAAACGCTCGCGGGCAGAAGTTTTTTGACCATCTCGCGGAGCATTTTTTTGCCGACACCGTCCGCAATTTTGCGTTCGACGGGCTGGCGAAACGCGAGTTCAAAAAGCCGGTGATCTAAAAAAGGCTCGCGCAGTTCGGTCGAAGAGCGCATCGAAATCCGGTCGTTGTAACGCATCGCTCGCGGAATTTTCGTAAAACGCACGTCGCGGTATTGCGCGTTTCTGAGCTTGTCCGCGAAAACCGTCGGAAACGTCAAAGGTTTTGCCAAACTGCGAAAATCTTCGGTCAAACATTCCGGACGCACGGGTTTTTCCTTGACACCCTGCACGATGCCCGGCTGATTGCCGTTGAGCGACCCGTAATAATCATAGCCCGCCCATTGCTCGTCCATTCCGTTGCCGTCAAGCAGAACAATCGTGCCGTTTTTTCGCGCCGCCGCAAAAAGATTGGCGTAAGCAAGCGTCGGAAAACCACCGAAAGGTTCGTCCTGCGCGGTTTGCACCGAAACGGCTAAATCCGGTATATCTTCGGGGCGAAGCGTTGCGACAACCAGCGGATGCGCGGTTTTCGCAAGCATCTGCCGCACCCACGGCAATTCGTCGTAACGCTCGTCGTTGCAGGCAAAAGTGTAAGCCGTAACCGCGCTTTCTTCTTTTTCGAGCGCGTGAACCAACCCCAGAAGCGTCGAAGAATCAACGCCGCCGCTCAGGTTTATGCCGACCGGAACGTCGGCGCGAAACCGCAGACGCACGCTGTTTTTCATCAGTTCGAGATATTCTTCCCGAACTTCCGCGTCGGAACGCGAATCGAATTCGCCCGCCGTTTTTTCCGCCAGATCATACCAGCGCGAAAAATTGACCGCGCCGTTTTTCCAGGTTAAAAAATGACCGGCGGGAAGCGCGTAAATATCCTTCCAAAAAGTTTCTTCCGTGTGATCGGTCAAACCGTGAACGAGATAATTCGCCCACGCTTTTTCGTTCGGTTCGCGGCTGATTCCGGCGGCGTGAATCGCTTTGATCTCGCTCGAAAGAAAAATCGTGCCGTCCGCTTTCCGGTGATAATAAAGCGGTTTCACGCCGAAACGGTCGCGGGCGGCAAACGCCTTTTTTTCTTTTTCGTCCCAAATGATAAAAGCAAACATTCCGATCAAGCGGTCTAAACAACCTGCACCCCATTTTTGATACGCCGCTAACAAAACTTCCGTGTCAGTTTGAGTATTAAAGTCGTATTCCGCCGCTAATTCCTGACGCAGTTCCAAATAATTGTAAATTTCGCCGTTAAAAACTATCCGGTTAGTGCCGAAACGGGCGGTCATCGGCTGTCTGCCCGCTTCGGACAAATCAATTATGCTCAAACGGTTATGCCCCAAACCCGCGAGATTCGAGGGATCAATATAAATTCCTTCGGCATCCGGTCCGCGATGTCTTTGGATGGAAACCATATTTTCGAGCTGTTCCGATTTCCAATTATTTCCGAAAATTCCTATTATTCCGCACATTTTTTAATCTCTGTTTCCGATTTGCATTTGTATAGAAACTAATGCTGTTGCCAATAACGAACTGTTTCTATTTTCCCCTCGACCGCCGGAATCGAATGTTCATTATCATCAAATTCGATGATTTCAAAAATTAGCAAAACGCTGTCAATGCAATTTCGAAAAGGAAAATATCTTCAACGGGAGTATTAGCTATCAAATTGGCGTAATTTTCCTTAACAAATAACGCCGGAGAGAAGGGAAGAATCGAATTAAATTTCGATGCCGAGGCGGAACGACTGCGATTTGTTTTTTCAGCCGCCGGATTTTCCGCGAAATTATTTTCTTTTTCCCCGGCAAGTTCGAGACAGTTTGTAAGTTTGACGGCGAGGGTTTTGACATACGGTTCGGCAACGATCGAGCCGTGATGACCCGGAACTTCGTGAATTTCAATCTCGCCATCGATATATCTCGCCCATCCGAGCGTTGCATCTTCAACTATTCCGAGCGGCTGATTCGTCGCCCGAAACAGTGTCATCTTGCCTTCATAAACCGGCGGCGCGTAGTTTACTCCCGCCTTTCCGATCTGGTCTTCGATCTGAATATAGTTCTGCGGAATCGCTTCCGCGCCCTTTGTTTTCTGATAAAACCGGCGCATCGCTTTTTTGTGAAGATCGTTCACTTTCCGCCGGTATTTCAACCGCACTTTCTTCAGCTTTTCAACGATGTAGGCTTTTTTCTCGGCAGTGTCAAAGGCTTTCAAACTGTCGCGGTGATGCTGAATGCGGCGAATCATTT
This sequence comes from Pyrinomonadaceae bacterium, assembly GCA_022843305.1. Lineage (GTDB taxonomy): Bacteria > Acidobacteriota > Blastocatellia > Pyrinomonadales > Pyrinomonadaceae > JAFDVJ01. Next base: position 13,822 of record JALHNX010000024.1, read on the forward strand.
CATATAATTTTGAACGAAACGCCGTCGTCGTCGGCAGCACTTTCGGATAATCGGGCGTTCCCGTGTCCAGCAATGCCAGCAACCCGACCTCTTCGCCCGCCATCCGCAGCTGCCGCGCCATCTCGAACGCCGCCAACCCGCCGAACGACGAACCGCCCAGAAAATAAGGTCCTTCGGGCTGCACGGTTTTTATCTCTTTAATATAGAATTCCGCCATTTCTTCGACCGTCGCGTGTCCGACTTGCCGCCCGCCCAAACGCCGCGCCTGCACTCCGTAAAAAGGCTGGTCTTTGCCAAGATGTTTTGCCAGATCGCGGTAAAAAAGAACGTTTCCGCCCATCGCGTGAATACAGAAAAAAGGCGGTTTCGTGCCTGCGGGCTGAATCGGCACGATTGACGATTCGGGTGCCGACCATTCCGACTCGCGCAGAATCGCCGCCAGCTTTTCGACCGTTCCCGCCTGAAATAACGTCGCAATCGGAATACTTTTCCCGAATGTTTCCTCAACCTCTGCAAACATTCGGATCGCTTTCAAAGAATGTCCGCCCAAATCGAAGAAATTATCCTGCACTCCGACCGACCGAATCTCTAAAATTTCCTTCCAGATGGCGACCAGTTTTGATTCGATCTCATCGCGCACGGGTGATGAATCGCTTTCGGCGTTCGATAATTCGATTTTCGGCGCGGGCAGAGCTTTCCGGTCAATTTTCCCGTTCGGCAGTTTCGGCATCTCCGCCAGTTCGACGAACACGCTCGGTATCATATAAACCGGCAAAAAACGCGATAAAAACTTTTTGAGTTTTTTCGGGCAAACTCCTTGCGTTTCGAGCTTTCGGACAGGAATCTTGTTTTCCGAAAACAGTTTTTGATAAAACGCGGTTTGTTTGAAAACCGGCTCGTGATGAAACGAATCGTGAGAAAATTCGATTGTTTCACCGTTTTTTCGATGAAGCGCGCCTCGTATGACATAATCGGGATTAAAGCCGTTATCGGAAATTCGGCTCCTGCAAACCGCCCGGATGACATCGCCCTCGACAACCTCGATGCCCGACTCGAAAACCGGAAAATAAACCGGCAGCCAGCTCGATTTTTCCTCGAGATTATCAATCACAAGGTCTTTTACGGTATGCAGATTTAGCCACAGTAAAAATCCGTCCAGCCTGCCGCTTTTGGTGATGTTTAATGTTATTTCGGCAGTCGAATCGGGATTTATGTAGCTTGTAAAATCCAAATCTTCAAAAATACCGTGATCGGAAAGAATATTCGTTTGCGGAAGATTTCCCAAACAAACTCTGACATCGAATTTATATCCGATTTCTTGAAAAATTTTCCCGGCATACTTTTCGGATAATTCGGAAAAATGCGGCGAATTTAAAATCTCATCGGGAATTTGCACCGCCGCAATTTTTGTCACGCATCTTTCGGGAATCATCGCGCCGTGTGGTTTGAGAAATCGTCGGGCATCGTTGAGAACCGGAACTGCGCCTTCGGAACTGCCGATCGTGCCGATTATTTCCGAAACGCAAACGTCAACTTTTTCGGGCAGTTCGACCTCGGTTGAAAAGCCTTTGATTAAAATGATTCGGTCGGAAAGTCCGAGACTGTCAACCAGTTTTTTCGCTCCGCGATAAGCACTGTCCAAAGCTTCAATCGCATAAACTTTTTTCGCTCCGGCAGCGATACAAAATCGGGCGAGAATGACATCTTTGCCGGTTCCGATCTCGACCACCGTTTTATCTTTGACAAGTTCCTTAATGGCGACTTCGTAGCGGCTGGTTCTGCCTTCGTCCGTACTCATCGCGTAATACATTAATTCATCATAGACGGGATATTCACCGACCGATGCCCATAATTCGATCGGCGCGGTTTGCGGCGTTTGATTTTCTTCGTGCGGAACGATATATGCTATTAAATTCGTTTCACCCGACTTGCTTTCCTCGGCTATCACCACCGATTCGCATAATTCGGGATGTGCCGTCAGAAAAGATTCGATTTCGGCGGGTTCGATACGAAAACCCCGAATTTTCACCTGATTGTCGCTCCGTCCGAGATATTCGATTTCACCCGTCGGCAAATAACGCGCTAAATCGCCGCTCTTGAAAAGGCGCGCGTCCGATGCTGATTTAAACGGATGAGAAATGAATTTTTCGGCGGATATTTTCGGCTGGTTCAGATAGCCGAGCGCAAGCCCGTCGCCGCCGATATATAAATTGCCGGGAATTCCGACCGGCACCGGCTGCAGATTGCGGTCAAGTAAATAAACTTCCGTATTTCCGATCGGGCGACCGATCGGCATAATGTTCCAATCGGCTTTCGGTTCAGGATTTAATGACGGGTCGAAAACGATTGAGGTGATCGTCGTTTCCGTCAATCCGTAGGCGTTGAGCCAGCGAATTTGATGTCCCGCAATTTTGCGCCAGGCATTGTAATCTTCCGCCAAAACTTTCTCGCTTCCCGTCACGACCATGCGCAGCGTGTCGGGGAGTTTAAGTTCCGAATCGGTTAGCGACAATGTCCATTGCCGCCAATATGAAACCGGCAAATTAACAACGGTTAATTTTTCCTGATCGAGAAATTCCGTAAAGGATTTCAGCGAACTTTGAGTTTGCTGAGGCAATAAAACGAGCGTCGCGCCGCACAAAAGAGAAGGAAATAATTCTTCGGCAGCGACATCGAAATTAAAGGATGCGAATTGCAGAATGCGGTCGGCGGTTCGCAGTTCGTAAAGATTCGTGATGGCGAAAGAATGGTTGACCAGAGATTTGTGCGAAACCATCACCCCTTTCGGCATTCCGGTCGAACCGGAAGTGTAAATAATATAAGCGGGCGCGGTATTTGTTTGCTCGACAAGCGGATTTTCGCCGCTTTGTTCGGCGATTTGGTCGCAGACGGCATCTATACAAATCACATTTTCGCATTGATCTTTTAATTGCTCGGAGAAACGTTCCTGTGCCAGCACGAACGATAATTTTGTGTCGTTTAGCTTATATTTCAGACGTTCCGCCGGATACGAAGGATCAAGCGGAATATATGTTCCGCCGGCTTTGAGAATTGCCCAGATGGCGATGACCGCTTCGATCGAACGCTCGGCGTAAATACCGATCTTTTCTCCCTTTTTAACTCCCGAAGCCAACAGATAATGCGCGAGCTGATTGGCTCGGCGGTTCAGTTCGCGGTAGGTCAGGCATTTTTCGCCGAAAACCAAAGCCGTCGCCGCGGGCGTTTTTTCAGCCTGTTCTTCAAACAATTGATGAAGACATTTATCTTCGGGATATTCGGCGCGGGTTTCGTTCCATTCGACGAGCAGCCGATATTTCTCTTTCTCCGTCAGAACGGACAATTCGGCAATCGGCGTTTCGGGAGAGATTGCCGCGCTTTTCAAAAGATTCGTAAAACTATCGGCTAATTTTTCAACGCTTGCCTTGCCGAGTTTTTCGGTGTCGTAAATCCAGCGGCATTCGGTTTCGGAAACGACGAGAATTAATTCGTTTCCGTCAGCCGGCTGAAAATCTTCAAATCGTGCAGCTTCCGCAAACGCGACCGGCAGTGCAAAATTATTGTCCGGTGCGGATGATATTTCAAATTGCGGATACCGCGCAAAAATATCGAGCGCGTAAGTTTGATGTTTGACGACCGAATTTATTTCTTCAACGGCTGATTCGAAATATTCCGTCAGATTATTTTTGTCGTCAATTTCAAAACGCAAAGGAATCTGCGGCGCGAAAAGTTTATTAAAATTATTTGTTCGACAGTTTATTTCGGGATGACTGTAACCGACATCAAAACTTTCCGGATTGCCGAGTCGCGCGAGCAATGTTCCGAAGGCGGTTAGCAACAATTTTTCAAGTTTGCCGGATTTTTCCCGTTTTTCGAAGAATGATAAAAATTCTGCGGGCAAAGGCATTGTCAAAGCCGAATACTTTGCAGCATCAGCAGAGAGGTTTTTAACGGCGTAGGGAACGGCTGCCGGTTGCAGAGAATCGAGTTTTTGCAGCCAATAGCTCTCGCGGCGAGCGGTCGCTTGCTGAAGTTTCGTGAGTTGTTCGATCTCTCTCGTCGAGAGTTCCGGCAAACGGCTGCCCTCGCATAACCCTTTTTCTTCTATCAATTCCGGGATGACGACCGCCTTTCCGTCGAGCCGTTGCAGCTGACGCAGTTCGACTTCGCCGTCCGCCGCCGCAACCCGTATAAAATCTTTGCCTAATTTCGTGATAATTCCAACCGGAATCGGTGCTGCCGGTTTTTCTCCGCAGATTTCCAACTGCTTGACGATCAGATACTCGTTTCCGATGAGCATTTTGGTGCTTCCCAACGGATTCGGGTAAGCCCCGAAGTCCAATCCGCGCACTGTTCTCGAAAGCTCGTTTACTGTCTGCTGCCAGCTGAGCATTCCGCCGTTTGACGGTTTTTTGAAACGCCCGTAATAAGTCCGTTGTGCCGGGTTTTGCGGCACGGCGGCAAAAGTGTTATTTTCCAGCTCGCCGACCAGTTCGGAAAACGCCGCGATCGCCGCTTCATAACATTTGGCGTTCAGCGTCAATGCGGTGTCGGTTTCGCCGATTGCTACCGTTTTTTGTTTGAGAATATCGCCGCCGTCAATTTCATCGGTAATCAGATGCCATGAAATCCCGTGGCTGGTTTCGCCGTTCATCAATGCCCACGAAGTCGAGTAAGTTCCGGCATAACGCGGCAGCGGCGCATCGTGATAATTGATTGCCCCGCGCTGCGCCAAGCCCAAAACGTCTGCGCGCAAAATCGTGTCGTTGACGATGCTGAACAGAAAATCAAAAGGCGCGGCGGACGAGTCGTTGAGTTGGCTGACATCGGTCAATACTTGAATTTTATTGTCTTTCGCCCATTTTCGCAGATCGGCATCGTTCGAGATGACCGTCCGCAGATCGTGTCCTCCGGCGGTTAAAATCTCGGCACAGCGAATCGGCAGAGTTCCTTCGCCGATGATGATGCAAGAAAAACTGTTCCCGGTTGATTCTTCTTTCCCACTATTATGAAGCATGATTTTCCTTTTATTTCTCCTTTTAACTAAATGTAGTTGAGAATATAATTTTTGCCGTTTATTAGTCCGGAAACTAAATTTTCGATTGTTCAGAGTCCCGCATTTATGCGGCTTTCCGCCGCGCTTCGCGGGCGGCTGCCCGGCTTGTGCAGGGACTCAAAACTATTACCAAATACCGGAAAATTTAATTTAAGGACTATTTATATCAAGAAATTATGAATGTAATTGCAAGCCTTCGACCAATTCGAGGGTTTGCGGTTGTTCGTCCATCAACTGTTCGTCCGGCATCTCTTCCTTGATCGCGGTGCGCGATTCCGAGCCGGCAAGTTCAATACATTGATTAAGTTGGAGGGCAAGATTTTTGACATACGGTTCGGCAACAATCGAGCCGTGATGACCCTCTATTTCGTGAATTTCCAATTCGCCTTTAACGAGATTCTGCCAACCGAGCGTCGGGTCGGGCTTGATTCCCAAAGGCTGATGCGAAGCGCGGAACAACGTCATTTTGCCGGAATAAACCCGCGGCGAATATTTCAGTCCGGCTTTCGAAATCTGGTCTTCGATCTGGATGTAATTTTTCGGAATCGAACCCGTTCCTTTAGTCTTCAGATAAAACTTGCGGACGGCTTTTTTGTAGATATTATTTATCTTTCGGCGATACTGCAATTTAACTTTCTTCAGTTTATCGAGAATATAATCCGCTCTTTCTTTCGCGCTGAACGCCATTAAACTGTCGCGGTGATGCTGAATGCGGCGGATCATTTCGTATAATTTTGAACGAAACGCCGTCGTCGTCGGCAACATTTTCGGATAATCTGGCGTTCCCGTGTCGAACAATGCGAGCAAAGCGATTTTTTCGCCTTGCCGTTGAAGCTGATGCGCAATCTCGAAAGCCGCCAACCCGCCGAATGATGAACCGCCGATGTAATATGGTCCGACGGGCTGAATAGCTTTCATCTCTTTAATATAAAATTCCGCCATTTCTTCGACCGTCGCGTGTCCGACCTGCCGACCGCCCAAACGCCGCGCCTGAATTCCGTAAAAAGGCTGGTCTTCGCCGAGATGTTTTGCCAGATCGCGGTAAAAAAGAACGTTTCCGCCCTTTGCGTGAACGCAGAAGAAAGGCTGTTTCGTGCCTGCGGGCTGAATCGGGACGATTGACGATTCCGGCTCCGCCCAACCGTCCTGACGAAGAATTCCGGCTAATTTCTCGATCGTGCCGGCTTCAAAAAGCGTCGCCAACGGAATGTTTTTGCCGAAAGATTCTTCGACTTCGGCAAACATTCTGACGGCTTGCAGCGAATGACCGCCCAACTCGAAAAAACTATCCGTCACGCTAATCGGCGAAACGCCCAAAATCGTTTCCCAGATTTTCACGAGTCTCGATTCATAATCGTCGCGGTGCGCGACAAAATCTCTGTCCGAATCGGACAAAGTCGAATCCGGCGCGGGAAGTGCTTTGCGGTTTATCTTGCCGTTCGGCGTGAGCGGCAGTTCGTCAAGCTCGACAAACGCCGACGGAATCATATAGTCGGGTAGCGTTTGTTTAAGAAACTGACGCAAATCATTTATTTTCAGCGTTTGCGTTTGTTCCGCCGCAAAGTAAGCCGCGAGGCGTTTGTCGCCGGGCGTGTCTTCGCGGGCGATAACCGCCGCTTCTTTAATTGCGGGATGCGCTAAAAGTTTCGTTTCGATCTCGCCTAATTCGATACGAAAACCGCGAATTTTTACCTGATTGTCAATCCGTCCGAGATATTCGATTTCGCCCGTCGGCAGATAACGCACAAGATCGCCCGTTTTGTAGATTCGGGCAGACGGATCGTTTTTGAACGGATTTTTGATAAACCGTTCGTCGGTCAGTTCGCGCCGATTCAAATAGCCGCGCGCCAGACCGTCGCCGCCCAGATAAAGTTCGCCCGGAATGCCGACCGGAACGGGTTGCAAAAAGCGGTCGAGAACGTAAGCCTGCGTGTTTGTTATCGGGCGACCGATGGTTGCTTTGCCTTTATCGCGCAAAGCGTAGGTCGAATAAGTCGTATCTTCCGACGGACCGTAGAGATCGAAAACTTCCTTGATATGTTCGAGTTCGTAAATCTGCCGCACGAGCGAAGTTTTGAGCGGCTCGCCTGCCAGATTAACGGTGCGAACCGAAGCCGGAACGCCTTTGATTCTTAACAGTTCGGTGATCGCCGAGGGAACGGTGTTTATCAATGTAACTTCATTGGCGGCGGGCGCGTTCGGCAAATGCAAAATATTTTCGACCAGTATGACCGCGCCGCCCACGCTTAACGGAACGAACATCTCATAAACCGAAAGATCGAAACAAATGGATGTCGAAGCCAACACGCCTTTTAGTTGTTCGGCATTAAAAACCGAATGCGCCCAATTTATCAGAGCGACCGTGCTGTGATGCTCGATCGCCACGCCTTTGGGCTTGCCGGTCGAACCGGAAGTGTATATGACATACGCCAGATTATTCGGTTTGGCTAACGAAACCGGATTTTCTTCAGATTCCTGAGCGATTCGCTGCGCGTCGCCGTCGAGCGTTACGATCTTTCCTTTATAATGGCTTAAATCGTCAATCAGATTTTGCGTCGTCAGCAACAGTGGAGCTTGCGAATCCGCCAACATATAATTTATTCGATCTTGCGGGTAAGCCGGATCGAGCGGAATATAAGCGCCGCCCGCTTTGAGAATTCCGAGAATTCCGACGATCATCTCGACCGAACGCGCGGCGCAAATTCCCACTAAAGTTTCGGCTCCCACATCCAGCGCGCGGAGATAATTTGCCAGTTGATTTGAACGGCGGTTCAGCTCACGATAAGTTAAACGCTCATTGCCGAAAATCAAGGCGGTCGCTTCGGGGGTTTCTTTGACCTGCGCCTCGAACAATTGAGAAATGGATCTGTTTTCGGAATATTGCGCTTTTACGTCGTTCCATTCGACCAAAAGCTGATGCCGTTCTTTTTCCCTTATCAAAGGCAAATCAGACATCGGCGCTTCAGAATTGGCGGCGATTCCTTCTAAAAAAGTCGTGAAGTGGCTGATTAATTTTCCGATATTTTCGGGATCAATTCTGTTTTCGTCATATATCCAGCCGATCTCCGATTCGTTTTCCGAAAACACCAGTGCCAGTTCCGTTCCTTTGATCGGTGCGTAATCGGCGAATCGCGCAGCTTTGACGACCGCAACCGGAAGCGTGAATTGATTGCCGGTTTCGTCCGGCGAACGAAGCTGCGGAAATCTTGCGATTAGGTCGTAAGGATAAGTTTTGCTCCTTTCTGCCGCCGCGATCTCTCGTGCGGTTGATTCGAGAAAATCGTTGAAGTTTTGCCGCCCGTCAAAATTAAAACGCAAAGGCGTTTGTTTGGCGAAAAGATTTTCCGGCGCGGCAATTTCATCTTTTTCGGATTTGCCGTATCCGACATCGAAATTGTCAATTCCGCCCAAACGCGCGAGCATCGCTCCGAAAGCGGCAGTGAGAACCTCGCTTTTCCGGCGGCTGTCAAGGGATTTTTCCAAAAAGGCTGTAAATTCAACGGGAATCAGCATCGGCGCGGTTTGATAATTCACCGAATCCGACGCGGCTGTGCTGTTCACAAAAGGCGGCGCCGCCGGTTCTAATGCCGAAAGTTTTTTGACCCAGAATGATTCGTGCCGGCAATTTTCTTTATAAAGCGTTTCGATTTGCCGCAAGGTTTCCGCGTCGAGGTCTGCAAATCGAAAACCTGTGCGCAAATCAAATTTTGCCGCAAAGTCCGAAACGGAAATCGGCTGACCGTCGAGCCGCAAAAATCCGCGTAAAATTATTTCTCTGTCATTGGTCGAAACTTGTAAGAAATCTTCATCAATCGCGTTGATCGTGCCGGGCGCGGAGTTTGCCGCCGAATCGAGAATTTCCGCTTCCGAAACGATAAAAAACTCGTTTTCAACCGCGATCTTTGCCGCGCCGAGCGGGTTCGGATGATTGCCGAAATTTAACGCTCGCACCAAAGCTGAAATCTCGGCGGCAGTTTTGTTCCACGAAATCACGCCGCCGTTTTCCGGTCGCTTAAAGCGCGGAAAAAATGTTCGTTCCGCTAAATTTTGCTTTTCGGCGGCGGCATTTCCGTTTGCTAAATCTGCGACCAGCTCGGCAAATGCGTTGATGGCGGCTTCGTAACATTTTGTATTGAGGGTCAGAGCCGTGTCGTTTGCCGTAATTTCGACCGACCGCTGGTTTAAAATGTCGCCCGCGTCAACGACATCGGTGATAACGTGCCAGCTGATGCCGTGCGAAGTTTCGCCGTTCATCAAAGCCCACGAAGTCGCGTGTATTCCGGCATAGCGCGGCAACGGCGAATCATGATAATTGATCGCCAGTTTACGCGCCAACCGCAAAACGTCTTCGCGCAGGATATGTTCGTTGACGATGCTGAACAAATAATCGAAAGGTTCTTCGATCTGCTCTGCCAGATTCGCGCCGGGAACAAGCACGGAAATTCCATTTTCCCGCGCCCATTTTTTGACGTTCGCGTCCGCCGAAGCAACCGCACGAATCCCGAAACCTTCGCGCAGCAGAATTTCGGCACAGTGAATAGGCAAAGTTCCGCCGCCGACGATCAGACAACTGAATTTATTAACTTTTTCTCTGTTCATATTTGAACTAAAGTATCTTGGATAAACCTTTTATTTTGTTTTTCGGGCGACGGCGATCAAATGATGCGTTCCTTCGGCGCGATGTTTAAGTTCGCCGTTTGCCGATTGAATCGAATTGACGACGTTGCCGAAAATGCTGGACGCGGTCTTTATCGGATGATTGAGCGACCAAGACCTTAAACCGAGCTTGCGGTAATAGCCGCCGGCAATCGCGTATTCGACCGTCACTTCGTCAAAATATTTGTTCAAAAGCGCGTTCAACTCACCCTTTTTATAATGCCGTTTGTGGTCGGGATTTTTGTTTTCCACCCAATCGCCGTTCGGCGTGGTCAGCAGAAAAATTCCGCCGGGTTTTAAAACCCGCGAAATTTCGCTGACAAAACGGTCGTCCGCTTCGACATGCTCGATAACCTCGACCGAAACGACGTAATCGAACGATTGGTCGGGCAAATCCGAACAGGTCATATCGCCGAAAATCACATCTTTGATATTGCTTCGGCGTTGGCGGGCTTGTTTGACGATACTGTCGTTGATGCCCAAATTAAGTTCTTCCTGAACGTCCGAACTGCGCGGCAAATCAATGACCGTAATCTGTGCCGGAAGTCCGATGGTATAAGGCGATTTTCTGCCGCCGACATCCAGAATCAGCGGTGAACCGGAGCTTTTTTTGATGATCTCGCGCAGACGCGCACGAACCTGTTTGTAAAGCGGCGGCAAAACCGGCTCGGCTAAAAGCCTGCCCATTTCATAAATTTTCATCGTCATTTTTTTTGTATTATCGGCGGCTGATTCTTTTTTCGATTGCCGTCCAATCTTCCTCGGTATCAATATTTGCGCTGAACTGCGGCGACATTTCGTAACCCAGAACGTTTTCGCCGTATAAACTTTCGCGGTCAATTACTATTTCGCTCCGCGTCACGTAAACCGAACCGTCGCGGTGAAACGCCGGCGGCAAATCCTGACGGCGCGGAATTATTTCCGCATCGCCGGTCGAAAGCGACATTTTGCCGCCGACGTTTTTCCAAAAAACCCATTTCGGATTGTATTCGTGCGGCACTGGCAAAACGCTGATTACGCAGTCGGCGCGATTGTCAATAAAGAGTTCGACGCAGGCATCAATATCTGCCGCGCGTCTTAAAGGATTCGTCGGCTGCAGAAGGCAAACCGCGTCGAAATCTTCGCCGTTTTCTTTCAAAGTCAAAAGCGCGTGCCGGACAACTGCCAAACTCGGCGTCGAATCCTGAGCTAATTCCGACGGTCGCAGAAACGGAACATCAAGCCCGCAGTTTCTGCCGGTTTCGGCGATCTCCGCGTCTTCGGTGCTTAAAATCACCCGCGCTAAAGTTTTCGCCTGCAAAGCACTTTCGGCGGTATAGGTAAGCAGCGGTTTGCCGTTCAAAAGCCGGATGTTTTTTCGCGGAACGCCCTTTGAACCGCCGCGCGCCGGAATTAAGCCCAAAACTTTCATCGGTTTAATAGGCTAATCGTTTTTGAATTTCGAGCGGCGCTTTTGCCAGCAGATGCGAAATTCTTTCGCCCGCTTTGCCGTCGCCGTAAAGTTTGTCGGATTCATACCGACCGTGTTCGATCTGGCGGCGCACGGCTGATTGAATATCTTCAAAATTATGTTCGACATCAATCACGTTTTTTCCGCGTTCGCGTCCCGTCTGGCGCGAGCCGATATTGACGACCGGAACGCCGAGAAATGAACATTCGCGGATGCCGACGCTCGAATTGCCGATCAGACATTTGCTGTTGTAAAGCAGCCGCAGAAAATCGGTCGGCGACATATTTTTGAAAAAATGCATATTTTTCGGTTTGACGGTTTCGCGGAAAGTTCTGATTCCGTTCGACGTTCCATCCGAACCGGCATCAACGTTCGACCAGAACCAAAGCGTCGGCAAACCGATCTGATGAACCGCTTCGAGCGTTTCCATGACCTGTTCGCGGGCGAGCTTGTATTCGGTCGTCACCGGATGCTGCATGACGACCAGATAACCATTCAATAATCTTTCAAGATCGCCGACGCCGCCGTATTTTTCAAACGGGTTAAAGTCTAAAGCCGGATTCGGCAGAACTTCCGCCGCGATGTCAATCGAAGGACAGCCGGTAATAAAAATCTTGTAAGCGTCTTCGCCCATCTTTTCGACGCGCTCAGCGGCGCAGCTTGTCGAAACCAAATGCAGATCGGCGAGTTTCGTGACGGCGTGGCGAACTTTTTCATCGATCGAACCGGTGACTTCGCCGCCCTGTATATGGACGACCGGAATGTTCATATACGATGCGGCGATCGCTGTCGCGATGGTTTCGTAACGGTCGGCGATGGTCACCACCAGATCGGGCTTCAAATTGTCGAATACGGTCGCGAGTTCGAGCAGACCGATGCCGGTTGTTTTCGCCATCGAGGTCGGATTTTCGCCCTCCAGAACCATATAAACGCGCGCGGCGACTTTAAAGCCGTCGTTTTCGACATAATTTACCGCCGTCCCGTAACGGTCGAGCAGAGCCGAGGCGGCAATGACGACCTGCAGCTCCAAATCGGGATTTTCATTGATCGCTTTGAGGGCGGTTTTGATACGGCTGTAACTGGGTCGCGCCGTGATTACTACACAAACTTTTCGCATAATTTTTATGATTTTTCGTCGGCAATCCGACTTTGGAAAGGAAGAAGGATTTTAGAGTTATTTCGTTAAACATCAATGTCTTCCGGTAAAAGCAATTCGTCGGCTTGCAGACTGCGGCGCAGTTTTCGACCGATAAGTTCGGGCAATTTCGCCGCCGGAATGCCTTTTCCGGGTTTTTTCAAAAGAAGATTTTCGGCATCGAGAATCGTTCCCGCCGGCAGAAACGAACCGGCATAGATGCTTTTGGTGAAAATCTGCCGGAGCGGCGCAAGCTCGGCGGCGATCTCTTCTTTTTGAACCGGATTCGCCGTCATTTTGTCGATCGAACGGACGCCTTCGACAAGTTGGCGTAGTTCTTTGGTCGTGATTGACGAAGGTACGTCGGGACCGAACATTTCGCGGCTTAAAGTAACGTGAACTTCCAAAACTTCCGCGCCGAGCGTCGCGGCGGCAAGTCCGGCATAAATCTTTCCGGAATGGTCCGACAAGCCGGTCGCGCAGTCGTAGCGTTTTTGCAGTTCTTCGAGCAAATTAAGCCCTACTTTTTCAGGGGGACACGGATATGCGGAAGTGCACTGCAAAACCGCGAGCGGATTTTTTGATTGTCGAATTTGCCCGACGGCTTCGTCCAATTCGTTCCAATCGCTCATTCCCGAAGATAAAATGACTGGCTTTCCGGTCGAAGTAACGCGATTGAGCATCTGAACATTGTTGATCTCGCCCGACGCGATCTTCCAGACCTGCATTCCGATCTCTTCTAAAAGCACGACTGCCTGCATCGAAAAAGGCGAGCTCAAAAACAGCAGTCCGCGCTCGTCGGCGTGTTTTTTTAATCCCGCCCACTGCGCTTTTGAAAATTCCATCCGCTGCCAGTATTCGTAACGTGTTTCGTCTTGCGGACTGAATTTGACGCGCCACGGTTCGGCGGGCGTGCTTTCGGCGGCGGCGATATGCGTTTGAAATTTGACGGCATCCGCGCCGGCATTGGCAATCGCGTCAATAAAAGCGTGCGCCTGACCGAGACTGCCGTCGTGCGTCTGCGCGACTTCGCCGATTATCAAACAGCGTCCTTCCGTTTGATTATTTGAAATGTTTTGAAGACAAATTTGGCGAAAATTATTGTTCATCTCAGATCGTGTCGGCAAAGGTTTTTTCCATCCGGCGAAAGTAAAACGCGCCGCTGAACAGCAAGATCAAAGCCGCGCCGGTTGATGCCAGCGCCATCATTCCGGGCTGAGTATTCGTGCCGAGCAACGCCCAGCGAAAACCTTCGACCACGCCGACCATCGGATTCAAACCGTAAATTGTCCGCCAGGGTTCGCTTAATAATGTGCTTGAATAAGCAATCGGGGTCGCAAACAGCCAGATTTGCGTCAGAAACGGAATCACATATTTAATGTCGCGGTATTCGACATTAAGTGCCGAAAGCCACAAGCTGACCGCGAGCGACGCGATAATCGTCAGCACTAAAAAAAGCGGCAGCCAAAGTATATTAATAGTCGGCGTGATTCCGTAAAAAATCATTAAAATCACTAAAACCCCGAATGCCAGCAGAAAATCAATCACTCCGGCTAAAACCGTCGCGATCGGAATAATCAGGCGCGGAAAATATACTTTTTTTATCAGATTCGAACTTGCCACCAAACTGTTGGTCGCCTGCGTTAAACCGTTCGAGAAAAGTGTCCACGGAACAAGCGCGGCAAACGAGAAGATCGGATAGGGAATTCCGTCCGACGAAAGTTTGGCGAGATTGCCGAAGAAAATGCTGAATACGACCATCGTCATCACGGGCTGAATGATCGCCCACAGAACGCCGAGCGCGGTTTGTTTGTAACGCACCTTTATATCTCGCCAGACGAGAAAATAAAGCAGTTCACGATACTCCCAAAGATCTTTGATCTTGAGAGGAACAAACCCGTTTGACGGTTCGATTCGCAAGTGAGGAAGTTTGCTGAGTTGTGCTGAAATAATTGCTGAAATTTCTTCTTCTTTAACAGCCATTTGATTTATTAGACTAATGAAGTTTTAAAACCTGATGATCGCCGTCCGGCAGAAGTTCGGCATCCATCTCGTAATATCCGTATTTACTGTAATTTGATTGGTGCAATTGGATTCCGTTCAAGACCATCCCGATAACCCGCGCGCCGACCGTCTGTAATACTTTTCTCGCTTTCTGAACCGACGGTTTCGAACTCTTACCGTCGCGCACGACGATAATCACCGAGTCAACAAGGGTCGAAAGAATCGTGCTGTCCGCAAAATAAAGCACTGGCGGCGAATCAATGATGATGTGCGTATATTTTCCTGATAACTTCATCAACAACGAGCGCATTTCTTCCGAACACAGCAAATTAGCCGGATTAACACAGCGTTCCCCTGCCGTTAGAGTATGCAGGTTGCCGGAATCGTCTTTTTGAATAGTCATATCCAGCAGGTCGTCGTTGATTTCCTTGGCGGTTAAAAGCGCGGTTAATCCGTAATCATTATTTAAGCCCTTAATCAGATGGATTCTCGGACAACGAAGATCCGCGTCAATCAATAAAACTTTATCTCTGGTTTTTGACAAACTGGCGGCAAGATTTATCGCGGTAATGGTTTTTCCTTCACCTTCTTCGCCCGAAGTAACTAAAATAGACTGCGGCGGTCCGCCCGAAGTTGAAAGCATCAGATGAGTTCTTAACTGTAAATACGCTTCTGAAAACGCCGGTTTTTCAAATATCGCCGGATTGTAAAAATTTTTTCTGACCCTGCCTTTTCGGGTTAAAGCAAAATTGGAAAGCGATAATTTATTACCTAAACTTAAAGGCGCTTTCGGAATTGTGGCGAGCAGCGCAAGTCCCAATTCGTTTTCAACATTCTCCGAATATTGCACCGAATCATCGAGCCAGTCAATCAAAAATGCCAAACCGCAGCCGACCGACAGTGAAACCAAAAGGGCAAGGATAATATTTTTCTTTCTTTCGGGTCCGACCGGCGAATTTGAAACCAGCGCCCGATCAACCACCAGAACATTATTCGGTGTATCGTTTAAGATAACGTCGTTCTCACGCGAACGCTGCAGAATGGCATTGAGCAATCCTCTGTTCGTGTCTATTTCCTGCTGAATTATCTTGTAGTTAATCGCCGCTTCGCTTTGCCTGATAACTTCTTCGCGTTGGCTGTTAAAACTGTTTCTTAACTCTCTTTCGCGGGCAATTGTCTCATTGAGTCTTTCTTCGAGCGTGGAAATCTGTATATCGGAAGCGCGTTTGCGAAGTGTTCCGAGTTGGTTTTCGACGCTTTCGATTTGTTTTTTGGTTTGCACGACTTCATACCATTCGTCGGTATATTCGGTCTTAAGCTGCGCCAATCTTTGCCGCAAATCGTTTAATTTCGCTTCTAAGGCTGTCACCTGCGGGTCTTTGGTTTCGGCGGTTGCCGTGCGCATCTTGTTCTGCATTGCCGCCTGATAAGCGGTCTGCGCGGCGATTCGCTCATTTTCCGCCCGTCCGAGCTGCCCGCTCAAATCGGTAAATTTTTGAACGACGGTGTTTTGCTTGTCATCGAGCGAAACGATTTGATTATTCTTCGCGTAATTTATTAAGCGTTCTTCGCCTTCCCGGATGTTGGATTGGAGTTCGCCGACCCTTTTTTGCAGAAAATCACTTGCCGAAGCATTAGTTTGAATTTTCTGCTCTAAATTTTGCATTACATACACATCGGCGATGGTATTGGCGATTTTTGTCGCGATTACCGGGTCCTGATGCGTAAATTCAATATCAATAAGCCGGGTTTCGACGTTTCTGGTCCTCGCATCTTTAACGGGCGTAACCACTAAACCCCTTTTCAACGTGGCGACGAGCGGTGCTAATCTTTCCGTTTCCGCATCCGAATCGAGCGAAGAATTGTCGGTATTTAATGTCAGACTGTTTTCTTTGGGGCGATTGGAAACCGCGGCAGGCTGTTCCGAAGCGGGCGGGCGATAAAACCCGAACATTTTTTTGACATTCTGCCATGCACTTAATTCTTTTCCTTTTTGCGGGTTAAGAAAATTCTTGTTGTTTTCCAGATCAAGCGTTTTTATGACCTTCCGCAGAAGCCCCGAGCCTTCGAGAATCTGTAATTGAGTCGTAAAATACGCCGGATCGTTAGCCTGATTGTTGACGATGATCGGATTACCGGCGTTGCGGCTGCCGGCTGCCGGATTGTTTTCCGCATTAACCTGCACACGCGCCTGCGATTTGTAATAATCCGGGTTTTGCGCCACATAAACGATTGTCGCGCCTGTCACTAAGATGGTCAGGCTTAAAATCAACAGCCAGTGATTGAAGAGCGTTGTAAAAAAACTGCGGAGCAGGGTTTTCTCACTGTCCTGTTTAGGAACGGCTCCATAATATCCGTCGGTATAGACGCTCTTATACTCGACGGGATAGGATGATTCGATTTCCAATGAATCGTTGTTGTAATTATTGGAATTTAATCTTTTCATATTTCAACTGCTATTAAATAAGTTAAGGAATCATGATCGGCACTCGCGTAACCGCCGGAATAATCGAATTTAAGATATTTTTCAATAAACTGCGTTTCGGTCCCGGCACATCAACGATGTCATTAGGTTGGAGGATAATTTCTTCCTGACTCACGCTTTTTTTATTTTCCTTCAAATTTACAAATATCTCGGTTTTCGACAGATTATCGGGCGATTGGCGGGAAATTTTTATTTTGTCGGTCTGCGCTCCGGGCGCGAAACCGCCCGCCATGGCAATCGCTCTCGAAAGCGTGACCGGCTCTTTCAAATTGACGGTTACGGCTGATTTTACATTGCCGATAACAAACGCCTGTTTGATTTCGGCTTCCGTGATCCGCACAACATCGCCGCCCTGAACATATGGGTTGGCGTTTTCGTCGCCTTTCAAAAGTTCGGGTAGCGAAAGCGAAATTATTTCATGTTCGACCGCTTCGTTTGTGGTCGCATTTGCCGGACTTTCAATCAAATTTTGTTCGCAATTTTTCGTATTCGGATCACGAAATATCTGAACGATCTGACCGGCATTCGCCGCCGGACCGTTGACCTGCGATAAAATCTGAAAAAGCCGCATCGGACGCTGCAGCTGAAATGTTTTAGGCGTGTTGACCGCGCCGATGACCGTTACCGGATTCGCATTATATTCTCTAATGGTCACGTAAACCTGCGGATTTACCAGAAATTTTTTGTATCTGTTCGTAATTTCCGCCGATAATTGCGCTTCGGTCAGACAGAC
Source organism: Pyrinomonadaceae bacterium (assembly GCA_022843305.1). Taxonomy (GTDB): domain Bacteria; phylum Acidobacteriota; class Blastocatellia; order Pyrinomonadales; family Pyrinomonadaceae; genus JAFDVJ01. Next base: position 31,338 of record JALHNX010000024.1, read on the forward strand.
GGCGGGAATCGGTTCATCGAGCATCGGCATTCTGACGGTTCCTTCATTACTGACCCGAACGCCGTCCTGAGTTAAAATGTCCTGTTTGAGAATAAGAATTTTCAAGACATCGCCGACTCCGATTTTATAATTGCCGTTATCTGCCGGCAGATTATTTTGAACTGCCGATTGAGCCGGTGAGAGAGTGGATAATCCGAACAAAATAAAAATGCTGAAAATAAAATGATTCCGTATGCTTGTTCGTTTTGTTTGCCAAAAAATGTTTTTATTTCGGTATTCTGTTACTTCCATACCATTACTTTTAATTCCGTAATTCTAATTAGTTCTGAACCGCCGCGAGTAAATTACTTCCCGCAAATGATTCGGATAAGCTAAATTTAATACCGTATTACAAATAATGACGGTTTTTTCCTCGTTCGCGCTGACGAACTTGCCCCGTAAGGGATAATCCGCTTCCTTGATAATTATTCTTTCTCTAACCCATTGCCAAAACTGACTTTGAGTTGTCCAAAATTCCTTGCCGTCGTGGCACACAACCAAAGCGTTTTTTTTCTTTCGCTTAATGTCCTTTCGTTCTTTTTTTAACTGCTTTTTTCTTTCTTCCTTAGTTTGATTCATAGTTTTTTGAACACTGAGGGACTATGGTAAAGCAAAAAATTTGATTACCAATTTACCCATCAGGGAAGTCTCGTTTCGAGACGGTTTAAAGCGGAACGATTCTCCGCCTTTTCGTTATAAATAAAATTTCCAATATCGCGCGCGCGGCAATGGCGTTAAAAACTTCCGCCCGTGCTTTACGCGCTTCTAAAACCGTTAAACGACTGCATCGTTTCCAATGGAATTTCAACCAGCTTTTCATTAAAAGCGTGAACTACGAGTTCTAAACGACTATTAACCTTCAATTTCTCGAAAATCGAAGTTAAATGATGCCGCACGGTCGTTTCGGTGATAAAAAGATTTTCGGCGATCACTTTATTCTTCATTCCTTTACAGATCAGCATCAGAACCTCGCGTTCGCGTTCGGTTAAAACGGCACAATTGTATGAATAAAGTTTTTCGGGCAGCGATTTCTTTTCCTTGACGAGCTGTTTGATAGTTTCGCTCATCAGTTTTCGCTCAAACCATATCTCGCCATTGCTAACCTGCCGGATCGCCTTAAAGAGCGCGTCGGCATTTTTTTCTTTGGAAAATAATCCGTCAACGCCGAGCAGCAGATATTTCTGATGTTTTTCAAAATGCCTCGAATTTGTCAGAACCAGCTTCGGAATAAATGATGCCTGCCCCGAAAGAAATAATTCAAAATTGCCGTTATCGACTTCCGACGAATCAATCAGCAAAATATCGGGTTTTGCTTTATTGATTAACTCCGAGGCTTCTGATAAATCGGCGGCTTCACCGCAAACTTTGAAATTTTTTTCAGTTTCCAGCAGTAATTTCAAGCCATTGCGGAAAATCAAAAAGTCACCGATAACCATAATCTTAATTTCTTTTTTTGCATCCATCATATTTTTCCGCTCTCCGAATCTTAAAGACCTTTTCTCTCCCAATAATTTAAACGATTGATTTTCACCTTTTCAATGAGAAACCAAAATAGTCGTCAAATTCAGACACATTAGTTAAAAGTTTAGCAACTAAATGTTTCGGTTTTTCTAGAAGTTTTGTTTAGTTCTACATTAGTATGTAAAAAATTTACAATTTATTACTCATTTACAAATCGAATAAATAGACAATCTTTACCTAAAGAACTTCCATAGTTTTGCTATTTGCAACTAAACATTTGTGCCTAAAAATTGGATAAATGATTATCCAAACCTCAATACACTTTTGTTTATTTAGTTAAAATTTGTGTCCGCGCAAAGGTTAAAAAGATTTGACCGGCGGCTGAACAATTCCTTGCTGATACGCGAAAATAGCCAGATTCAGGCGATCTTCGACGTATAATTTACTGTAGATGGAACTGAGATGATGCCGCACAGTGGCTTCGGAAATAAGTAATCTCTTTGAAATGTCTTTATTATTTAAACCTATCCCGACCAATGCGACTACTTCGCGTTCGCGGTTTGTTAATTCGTTCTCATCGTATAGCCCTTTTGTCTTATATTCATTGGCGGAATATAGACTTCCGCCCAACAATTGGGCAATAAGTTTTTGATTTAACCAAACTTCGCCCTCGGAAACTTGTCTGATTGCCCGAATCAAAGTCCGAAAGTTTTGATTCGTTCCGACGATTCCGGTTACGCCGAGCTTCAAGGCTTCAGGCTGATCGAGCAAACTGTTTGGACTCGATAAAATCACTACTTTGATGTGCGGAGCTGCCTTAAATAATTCGGGTATCGCATTTATATTTTTACCTTCATTGTCCATCAAACAAACCAACACCACATCGGGCGGATTTTGTGAAACTTTTTCAACCAATTCGGATTTTGTATTGACGATGTCGAGGACTTTTAATTCTCTGTCGCTTTCAAGCAACACCTGCAAACAATTATTGGTTAAATTGTAGGTTGATAATATAGTTACCTTTGTTGTTTTGCGGGAAATATTAGTAAAAAATGTGTCCATTGTATGTCTCCCTCATGAAAACTGTTATCTTTATTAAACGAAATATTTAGAAATTAATTTACTTAACCCAACCCTATAAATAACTAATTATTTAATAAATTTTGAAAAAATAATCGGTCGCAAAAAAAATATTAAATAAATTAGTAATTTACAAGACATATTTAAAGCTATAAATTTGCCGAGAAAGTAGTAAATTAATTACAAGAAAACCATGCTTTTCTTCTATTTCCAAGCAATTCATTACGATATTTATCGGTGTTTTTAATTAGAGCAAAAGGTGTGCCGGTAACACAAATGTCGCAAAACCTAAACAAAACTTAATATTTTACAGGCATTACTGTCGGGTAGTGGGTAAATTTACCCGCTGAGAATTGGGCAAATTTACCATACGCTCTCAGCTTTTTCGCCTATATTTTGGAAAAACAAATTTTATAATTAAGCCTTGTTTTTTGGTCGGAAAGGTTTGTTCGAGAGATGCTGGATAAAATAATTCTTATCGAATATCAAAATAAAAACAGAGCGCATTTACTTTATAAATGCGCTCTGTTTTTATTCGTTCGCGTAAATTTATTTTTCTTCGGCTATAAAATTAGCATCGGCGATGTCATCCTGAACATTAAGAATTTGAGTCGGATTACTGAACGTATAGCGTTTTGCGTTGATCGTTACGATATATGTTCCGCCGGCGGGAATTCCCGTGAAACTGTAGAAACCGAAAGTTCCGGTTCTGGTCGTTATCGGTTCCGGCAAATCGCCGCCGCTTATCGTTACGTTTGCATTCCTGATGCCGTTGCCGCCGGCTGTCATAACCTGCCCGCTGATTGTTGAACCCGCGGCAGTCGGAACGGTAAAATTAAGTCTGGCAAGCTGAAGTCTGCCGCCGCCGTTGTCGCCCCAATCCCGAATGCAAACCTGCCATGTGCCGTTTGTCGTGCCTAAAAAGGAAAGCGACATCGTATTATTGGGATTGCCGCCGGGAGGCGACGGTCCGCCGCCGGGGAATGATGGGAAATAAGTTCCGGACGGCATAATTTGGCTGATGCCCAACACCGCCGCAGTCGCCCACCAATTCCCAATCGCATTATCCTGAAAAGTATAGTCTCCTTCAACATCCGACGTATCGCCGCAATCAGTCGGACCGGTTGAACCTGTCCGGCTGATTGGCATAAAAGTCGGAATGCCGCCCGGACCCCGGACTTCCATATCTATTGACCCGACGTTTTCATGGTCAATCAGCACGGCGCTCGCGCTGCTTAAAATCGCGTTTGCGGGCAACCCGCTAACAATTATGTTTTTACAAACATAAGCTCCGGGATTTGTGCAAAGCGGAGCATTTGTGCCATCAGGGATAGCAATGTCACCTCCGGGAGAAGTGAAAATTTGCCCCTGAGCGGCAAAATTAAAAAAAACAAAAACGAATAAAATCGCAGACAACGACCTTGTATAAAAGGTGTATGGTTTCATATTCCTCCGTCAAACAATACCTTAAAGGCTTGTGTTTCTAAAAGTTAAAAGCCGGTTTTACAATAAAAAGCAAACCGAATTTGTCAGTTATATTTTTACAATATATTTATAAATGAAGTGTGTCAACCGTTTTTTAGTCTATAAACTATCGTAAAGTGTGTGGTTATGGAGAAGTATCTTATCAGTGAAATGTGCTGTAATTACTCGCTCTTTGTCGTAAATTCTCTTACTCAACGTGAAAATTGCATTAAGAAAAGAGGGAGAAACACGTGTTCAGGGAAAACGCCTTTTTCCCTGAACACGTTTATTTAAAAGGAGTTTTTAATCAATTTTAAGGGCGATAAAATCCGCAATCTTTTCCGGTTCTTCATCGCTCAACGCCATTCGTTTTGCGCCGATGACGGCATCGGAGATTTCTTCGACACGCGTTTTGAAGCGGTTGTCGCGGATAATTAAATCTTCGATCACGCGGCGCTCCAGTTTTTCTCTCGAAGCGTCGTCTTCCAAATCGGCGGCAACGGCGTATTCAATCGGCGCGGAGTGATTTTTAATCCGCACGTGCAGCGCGTCGGTCATCTTTTGCGCTTCTTCGCGGATTTCCTTTAACTGCAAAAGTGAATTCGGAAAACCGAGATGTCCGCGCAAAGTGATTTCGATGATCGGTTTATAAATCGCATCCGTGTCGCCGTTTGAATAATCATTCGCATTTCGCGCTTCGCCGCTGACTTTTGCCAACACGCCTTCGGTAATTTCCTTTGTGTCCGCATAGCCTGAAACGTCGAAGCCGATTCTTTGAAACGGGCGCTGACGATAATCGCGGATGTGTGTTGCATTAACTTGATTATTTTCGTCAATCTCGACAAGCCACGCGCCGCGCGTTTCGCGGAAATCGTCAATGCTCGTAATTTCCAGCGAACCGGGATTAAACGCCCAATTATCAATCTCGTAAGCCTTGTGCGTATGTCCGAGCGCGACGTAATCCGTCACGGATTTCAGTTCTTTAAGGTTTGCCAAACTCAAAGCGGGAATCGGGTGCGTTTGATGACCTTCGACATCTGTGTGCAGAATCAGAATGTGAAACGCGCCTTCGCGGCGGTGTTCTTTCATCGCTTCGGTAAGCATCGGAATTGCCCAATTCGCCGACGCGCCGTACCAGTTCGACCCGAAGATCCGCGCATTGCCGATGTCTATAAAACCGCCTTGAACGTAATCCGAATCCCACGCTTCATAGGTAATTTTGCCTTCGATATTGCGCGGTTCGAGCAAGTGTAAAAGATTCCAGTTCGCCAGCGAACGAAGCCACGAATATTCGCTGTCATTATGTTTCTGGTCGTGGTTGCCTTCGATGGTGACGACCGGAATTCCGGCATCTCTTAATAAACTCAAGCCTGCGAAAGCGTGATTCATCGTTTCGGGCGGAACATTGCGTTTGTGGAAAAAATCACCGCCCATCAGAACGAAATCAACTTGCGCGTCAATTGCGTATTTCTTCAAAACATCAATCCACGCATCAAAAAAATCGCGCGGCGATTCGTTGAGCTGATAACGTGTGCAGCCGAGATGCACGTCCGAGATATGGAGGAATTTCATAGCGTTATTCTAAATACAGGACAAAAGCAACGTAAGTTGCTGAAATCGTTGCTTTTGTTTCAAGTTTGTAGTCAGTTGGCAGAAACAGTTCCGCAGAGTTTCAAAGCCGAGTCGGAAGAGGCTCTTTTCAAGTCTCCCGTGGTTCTTTGTTTTCAATGGCGTTGCCGGCACTTCAAGTTCATCGGCGAGCATCGCCCAATTGACCGCAATTGTTAATAATGAGAGCAACTTACCGATTCTTTCAACTTCCGTGATGTGCGTCTCTTGAAGGCGAAATCCGCGCGTTTTCAAGATTCCGAATATGGTTTCGATCTTCCACCTTCACCGTATTCGAGTAGTATCTTGCCGCTTTGCCCGGAGGCAATGACCAACACCTGATCGCCGTCTTCCTTTCGACAAACTGCGATATAAACCGCCTGCTCTCATAACCGGCACTTTCCACGCAACTCAATCCGCTGATTGATCTTTAACGTTCGGCACAGGTGCGCGGCTTTCACTAATTTGCCCCGTGCATTCGTGATTTGATAATTTGCCTTGATCCGCAAACGATCAGAAATCTTCTTTTCAATCAAATACTTGAGCCATTGTTTTGAACAAAATTCACGATCCGCCGTCACAAGTCTGATGCTTTTCGCTCCGGATTCAGCGATAAACTTTTCCAAGACCGCTTTGCGTTCTTCGTCGTCCGAACATCCTTTTTCATCTAAAATCGTCCAAAACAACGGAATCGAAATGCTCCGGTAAGCGATTGAAAGCACGGAAAAAACGCAAAAATCTTTGCAGTTTCTTATAATTAGAAGCGATCTTCGCGCTGCCGGCAAAAACACAGGCGATCTTCGCCGGATTAACCGTTTGAGCCTGAAACAATGTAACCGGAAAACGCGCCGGAAACTTGATTCGCGCTCGATTCCACGATAAATTCTGACTTAGTATTTGCTCGAACGAGTAAATATCCATTGAGTTGAAACTCTCCTTTTTCAAATTTGCTAGATTTCTAAAAGTAGATTTCAACTCAATCCTTCACATTTTTCAAATATCAATTACTTTTTGTCCTCTACTAAGTGCTTAAATAAATTAAAATTACTCATTGTAGAGAATACTTTCCTGAAACCGCTTTAAGTATTTTGTGATAGTCTTCAATAATTATTTGTCTGGTGCTATCAACATTTTGCGGCTCATCAATCATCAATGTAACAACAAACTTCGGGGTGTCAGCAGGAAAAAATCCGGTAACGGTTATTGTTTGTCTTGAAGTCTCGTATTGCCGGTTACTGTTGAGTTTGTATGAACTGCCCTCTATTCCTATAAAATTACCTAAACGAAACTTTTTATCAACTGAATTTTTTTCTATCAGTGACTTTACAATTTCTTTGGCGGTGCCGCGCTTAATCACTCGTCTGCCATAAGGCTTTGTTTCAAAATCGATCTTACCATTCTCAGTATTTACTCTTAAAACAATATACGGCTGCACCCAGATTCCGCTATTTGCCAGCATACCGGTAGATGAAGCAATGTGCAGAGGCGTTACAGCTATTTCCTGCCCTTTTTCTAAAATCTTACATATTTTCCTTTTGTGCCAGGATTCATAATTTTCTAAACTACCATGTTTTTCATCGGGAAGATCGACATTCGTGACATCTCTGAATCCGAGATTCTGCATCTGTTCGAAATATTTTTTCTTATCGATTCCCCCCTCACAATTTATGCGGTTTTCAAGAACGCTTCTGTCTCCCGTCATCTCCAACAGAGCGATTTTGGCAAACGGCTCAAATGCTTCGCCTGGTTCATATATACACTCAATGGCTGGATTTTTAACAAGCTCGGATGAAAACTCATTACATTTAATCGGGTCAATAGACGAATAATTAGCCATCGCTAAGATTTCTCCGCTATTGGGGCTTAAAACAATCACAGTTCCTTTTATTGCGTTTGTTTTTTTAACGCTTTCTTCCAACAGAATTTCGACACTATTCTGAATTGCTTCATCCAGAGTCGTTACGACAATCTTCTTCGATTCTTCAATACTATTCTTGTCATAATTCTGATTTTGCTCGTCTATGGTGTAAATGGTTCTTAATTTTTTAAATGTTAAATATTTTTCGAGAGATTTTTCGAGTCCTTTCTCTCCTATTTGGTCAGGCGTTGTATGTCCCAGAACGCTTGACGCGAGATATTGATTCGGATAGACGCGGACATATTCCTTTTGACTTTTAATCCAGCTACTATTCAGAGAATTAATTTTATCTGCCTTCTCATTGGAAACTCTGCGCTCAATCCATGTAAATCTTTTGCCGAACACTTTATCCTGCTGAAACCTTTCTTTAAATTTATCTATGTCTGGAATTATGCTTGCTAATTGGTTGGAAAGCTCTTCAAATTTTTCCGTAGATATAGTTTGCGGATCGATAAAAAAAGAATTTTTGGTTTCGCTCGTTGCCAGTATCCAGTTATTTCTGCTGACGATATCTCCGCGCGAGTTGATTGTCAGAGCCTCTTCGGTTTCTCTTTGTAATCTGGCACTTTTCGAAAAAGATTGATGACTTATTACCTGTATATACGTTAATTTCAGCGAAATTATTACAAACCAGATTACGAAAAAGCAACATATAATTAATATTCTGTTTTGCGAAATACCGTTTTCCATTTTTAATAAATGAGAAGATTTAATTGTTCTTCATTTTTGGATTTGTTTAATTTCCTCAAGCTCTATTTTTAATTTTTGCGCTTCTTTGAAATATTTAAAGTTATTCGATTGAATCTCGTTTTCTAACTCCATTCTTCTCTGTTCCAGATCATCTATTTGCCTTTGCAACTTTCCCTTTTCGACGTTCAGCTTTTCAGACTCAATCCTTGAGCTCATAATTGCAATAATCATAGAAACGAGAAATATGACAAAAACCGAAATTCCCGCAGAAATAAAAATCGTTTTCCTGACACCAGCCCAATATGCTTCTCTCTGACGTTTTAATTCGATGTCGGGCAAATTATCCATTACCCAATCTTTATCGAAGTTTTTCTTATAAATCCTATTGCGTGTAACAAGATAACCTTTTTCTGAACGAACGATGCCTGCCAGATGCAGTGTATTTATAAGCGTATCCGTATTGTCGTCTTTGACTTTTTCGTCCTGATAAATCTTTAAATACAGATAAAGCAAACCGGCTTTATCAACATCACTTCGCAAAATTCTTTCACGGACAAAAATTAAATTGTCGTCTTTTTCTTTGGACTGTGAAGAGAAAAAAAGCTCTTCGCAAAGAGAATCAACGCTGTGCTCGGTTTTTACTGAGCCGTTGGTCGAGATAACCTGACACACTTTTTGAGTAAGATATGGATGTCCGCCCGTCCAATACAAAATCCGTTTCATCAGATTGTTTCCGGTGGTTTCATCGCAATTCAAGCCTTCGATAAGCGGAGAGGCTTCCTGCATCGTAAAATCGAGCAATTCGATACGCTTGCCTATATTAAAAGGTGTCGTGCGCGTATCGTTGATTAAATCTGAAGGACTGGCAACCCCGAGGAGGCAGAAATTTAATTTCGACAGTTCTGTATTTTGTGAGCGTTCGTTGTAAAGCTCACGAATTCCCGCAAAAAATTCATCGGTCGAAAACGGCAGACTTCGCACATAATCAATCTCATCAATAAAAATTACAAGCCTTTTCGTTTGATTCGGCAGGACGACTTTACGCAGCGCCGACAGCCAGCGCTGAAGACAACCGAGACGCTCATTTTGCATCCAGAAATCTTCAAGTTCATCTTCCAGATTAAGCTGCCTGCCGATTTCGATTAAAATGCCGTCATACCACTGTTCGACCGATAAATTTCGTCCGAAGCCCGTCAAATCAAGCACGACTGTCGCAAAATTGCTTTTTTGCAGTCTTTCCCTTGTGCGAATCATCAAAGACGATTTGCCCATCTGCCGTGAAGTTAATACGTAGCAAAATAACCCCTCTTTTAGGCTTGTGTAAAGTTCGTCGTCAGCAAGGCGCGTCACATAACTCGGAGCATTTGTTTGCATCGTGCCACCGGTAATGTAGTAACTTGAATGATTTGGATTCATATAATTCCCATTTTCAGACTAAGTGCCGTCTGAGATAAGTTTCATAAATACCGCATCTGAATTTTGTTTCGCGGGCGGAATCGCCCATTAACAATCCTGCGCTTCGAAGACGATAAAAAGCCTCCTGATTCGGGCATGAATGCCCGCTCAGCACCTCTTTTACCGCATCGCATAAAACCGGGTTCGGAGACAGCATAACCAGGAAACGGCGCAGATGGTCTCCGTAAGGTCCGTCTTCGCGTGTGCAGATGGTCTCGAACTCGTCAATTTTCAGATTTTTCGTAGCTATTTCGTGCAAGCCGCGCCGGACAAGATACGGATGCCCGCCGACCAAATCGACAAATTTGTTCAGCCCGGGATTGGTTTCCAGCGCATCTCCGTGCCGCTCGTTTAATTCGCTGATTTGCTCGATTGTGAAATCCTCTAAAACCAACCGCGTTCCGACATTAAAAGGAGATTGATTCAGGTCTGTAATAAACAGATGCGCTTCGGTGGCGTAAGCGATAATCATTGTCAAACGCGACCACGGCGAATCCGGGTCTAAAGCGCGCGCGTTATGCAGGGAACGGAAAAAACCGAAGACTTCACTGCCGTAAGCACAGGAAAATAATCTGTCCACTTCGTCCAATCCCCAGACGATTGGCTCGGAGATTTTTTCCAGAACTTCGCGCCGCAGGTAACGCTCAAAATTCATACTCGGAGCGCGATTTTTTTTCCAAATGTCTTCAGGGAAAACTTTCAGGTCGAGCTGCTCGGCAATTATATACCCGATTGTCATATAAAAGGTTTCGATTGTTTCCAGATGCGTGGAATTTAACTGCTGAAAATCCGTCAATATAATCTTCGTCCTGTTTTCTCTGGCTAGTTTTAAACCGCGCGCGAGAAGCGATGTTTTTCCGACCTGTCTTGAGCCTTTTATCAAAATTATACTGTCGCGTCTTTCTATTGACTCAAGCAATTCGTTATCAGTCTTGCGGGCAATATAAAAATTTGAATCCAGCGGCACGGCGCCTCCGATAGCTTCAAATTTGAAACTCTTTTTATTTTGCCTGTTCGGGAAAAGCAAGGCATCGGATATATTTTCTACAAGCTTTTCGTTGTCTTCCGCATCATTCCACAAGGCATATTGCAGTTGGTCGAGATAACAGGAAATCGAAGGCGGCAAAGCTCCTTCAAATTTGATCCGGATAGGAATCAGATAGGGTTTACCGTTATTTTTCTGCGATTCTTCAAAAGCTGCCTGCAACTCATACGCAAGCATCTCGCTATAAACTGAAGATTCGGACAAAAGACAAATCACCGCGTCGGATGCGCGTATCTGCTTTTCAATTTCCTTAGCCCACTCGACGCCTATCGTCAGGTGCCGGTCGATAAAAATTTCATGACCTTTTGCCGTCAGCTCTTTTTCCAGAAAACTGAGAATTTCTTCATCGGGATGAACATTGCGCTTATACAGTATCGCTATCTTGTATTTGGCATTGTTTTCATCGCCATTTTTTCTTTCGATAGCACTGATGATAGATTTTCTGGCATCATTGAGTGCTGTTTTAATAGATTCCTGTGTCTTTTCTCCAACGGACTTTGTGACTTCTTCATTACTTTTGCCGTGAGTTTTAATCAAATTTTTAATTTCACCGGCTTCTTCTGTAAATAATTTTTGTAAAATTGTTTGCTGATTAACCATGTCGGGCATCATCGAAGAAAACAGCATTAATTGCTCAAAGTTTTTGTCGAAACCGGCAAACGCCCGGCTGTTTTCCGATTGCAACCCGTTTAGATGATTTTCGAGCCGGGTCATTTTTGTGGAGAATAATCCGCCCAATTCTTTATAAGCTTCGGACAAAGACTCTAAATCTATATCCGAATCCTTTTCTTCTTTCACGGAGAGATTGGCTAAAAGCTGACTCTGAAAGATATTGGCAAT
>JALHNX010000025.1 GCA_022843305.1 Pyrinomonadaceae bacterium
AACTTTCGTCGCCGCCGTCGCCGTTAAGTGCGACCGTCACATATTTGCGCGTTTCGCGCGAAACATAATAAGTCGGAATTGCCGACGGATCGGCGTAAGGTTCGCCGTAATGTTCGACCAGCGTCGGCAGAATCTCGAGCGCGTTCGGGCGCACGATAAATTCGTTGTATTCCGCGCCGAGATGTTCGGCGACGCGTTTCGCGTATTTCAGCTCGCTGTAATCCTGTTCCTCAAAGCCGATGGAAAAGGTTTTGACCGGAGTTGAGCTTTCCTGCGCCATCAGCGCGACGACCGCCGAAGAATCAACGCCGCCCGACAGAAACGCGCCGAGCGGAACTTCCGAAATCAGCCGGAGCTTGGTCGCTTCGCGCAAAATCCGCGTCGTTTCTTCGATTGCTTCTTCCTCGGAAATCTTTATCTTTTTTGAAAAATCCGGCGACCAATAACGTCTTGTTTCAATGTTTCCGCTCTTCCAGCGAAGCCAATGACCGGGTTCGAGCTTGCGGATTTGCTTGAAAGCCGTCAGCGGCGCGGGAACGCACAGATAAGACAAATAATTGTCAATCGCCTCGAAATCAACCTCGCGCGAAACATCGGGATGTGCGAGCAGCGCGGTAAATTCCGACCCGAAAATCAGGTCGCCGTTTGGCTGCAGCGAATAAAGAAGCGGTTTTTTGCCGACGCGGTCGCGGGCGATGAAAAGCGACTTATCCCGAAAATCCCAGATCGCAAACGCGAACATTCCGCGCAAATATGAAACGCAGTCCGCGCCGTATTCGTCGTAAAGATGAATAATAACTTCGGTATCGGAATTCGTATGAAACGCATGTCCGCGAGCTTCTAAATCTTTTTTGAGTTCCTGAAAATTATAGATTTCGCCGTTAAAAACGATGACCGAGCTTTTATCCTCATTAAAAATCGGCTGTTGTCCGCCCGTCAGATCAATGATCGCCAAACGGCGCATTGCCAGCGCGACCGTTTCACCCGTATAAAAACCGTCCCCGTCCGGTCCGCGATGAACGATGCAATTGTTCATCCGCTCCAGAATTTCGCGGCTTGCCGCACGTGAGTTTGAATTTACAAATCCGACTATTCCGCACATTTATTTATCGTAAACCTTTTTCCTTTTTTTCTCTCAGATGACTTTCAAGACGCTCGCGTTTCGCCGCATTCATCAGCTTTTTATTTTCCTTTTTCTCTTTTCTGAGCGTCCAGCCGACCGCGATGAAGATAAACAGAAACACCTGAATCTGCGTCCGCTGGCGGTATGCCGTGCCGACGTTTCCCTGAAAGATCGAATAGGCAAGCGTCAGCATCAGCGTAAAAATCAAAATCGCAATCGCGTTGCGCAGACGATGTCTGATGGTATAAACAAGTCCCATTATCAAAAACGGCATCGAAGCCCACCAGACGATCATTTCGGGAATCGTGATGGATTGCCGCAAGCTGCCCAACTGCCACGGAAACGGCGCGAGCAGCAAGTAAGTAAAACCGACAGGAATAGCGCCAATCGCGCCCTGGGTTGTCGAAACGTCAACATCGCCGCCAAAGCCCGAATCCGCCGACTTTGCCAAATCCAAACGGCTTCGCTGAACGCTTTCGAGACTTCCCCATTTTTCAAAGTTTTCGCCCGCCGTCCTGAGAACGCCCATATATGTCAGGGCAACCCCCACTACGATCAGCAAAATAAAACCTCTGGCGACGGATTTTGCCGACCCGCTCTGTCCGATGATAAAACTTCCGGCAACTGAAATTGCCACCATATAAAATATGTAAAACCTTAAGCTGAGAATGCCGAAAAGCGCGAATATCAGAAAAATGACTGCCAAATAATTAAACTTTTCCTGAAGTTGCAAAACCATCGTCATTGCCAGCACGAGCAGAAAAATAATCAGCCCGTCTTTGAGCAATTGCCCCGACCAGATGATAAAAGCGGGAAACAGCGCAACCATCAGAGCGGCGATTTTACCGACCTGATTGTTATTGAAAATCTTTTGAGCGCAGATATAAACCATCGGCGCGGTCGCCGCGCCGATCACCGCGCAGAAAGACTGCGCGGCTAACATATTGCGTCCGGTAAACATATAAATAATCGCCGTCAGATAATGCATTCCCCAGCCGGGCGTTCCCGCGCTCATTGCTCTCTGAGCCACATAATTACTTTCCGGTATGACATTAAACCAAACATCTACGATGGCTTGTCCGAGCCAATCGTATGTCAGCGCATCCGCGCCGAAAAATCCGCGCAAATTGAAGGCGTGAAGAAATACGCCGAAAAGCATTCTGAGTATCAGCGCGACTAAAAAAAGCTGAATCAGAAAATGACTCTCGGTCGTGTTTTGCCTGATTAAAACTATGACCAGTGCCGAAACAAGTGCCGTTACCAAAACGGCAACCAGCCCTTCGGGAAATGCCGCGAGCATTACCAGAAGCGCCGTCACAAAGGCGGAAATTGCGATTACTTTATCCATTACTTCAGATTACCGCTCATTAATCACTAAATTGTTTTCCAGCACGAGCGCGTCGAAATTTGCATTATGAAACGTATTTATCGCATTTTCGGGCGTGCAGACAATCGGCTCCTGAATGTTGAACGAGGTGTTCAGCAGAAGCGGAATGCCCGTCAGCTTGCGGAATTCGTTGATCAGATTCCAGTAACGCGGATTCACGTCTTTATTGACCATCTGCGGACGCGCCGTGCCGTCAACGTGAACGACTGCCGGAATTTTCTTCTTCCATTCTTCGGCGACCTGTATGACGGTAATCATAAACGGGTCGTGATGCTCGACGCCGAAAATCTCTTTGCCGTATTCTTCGAGCATCGAAGGCGCGAGCGGACGAAACCATTCGCGCAGTTTTACTTTGTCATTCAAAATCTCGCGCATATCGGCGCGGCGCGGGTCAGCCAGAAAGCTCCGCGCACCCAACGCGCGCGGTCCCCATTCGCTGCGACCGTTAAACCAACCGATGATCGCGCCTTCGGAGATCATTTTCGCCAGTTTCGGCAACAATTCTTCATCGGGCAAAGTTTCGTATTTCAAGCCCGCCGCGTCCAACGCTTTTTGACATTCTTCGTTGGAAAATTTCGGTCCCCAATAGGCGTTGTTCATCACGTATTTGCGCGGTTTGCCCAAAATCTGATGCCAGACGTAATACGCCGCGCCGAGGCTGCAGCCCGCGTCGCCCGCCGCCGCCTGCACATAGAAATTCTTAAACGGCGTTTCGTGAAAAATGCGCCCGTTCATCACCGAATTAAACGCGACACCGCCCGCCATACAGAGGTTTTCTTCGCCCGTCATTTCCTTGATCTGTTTGACCAGATAAATCGCCGTGTCTTCCAAAACCTTCTGCGCCGACGATGCGATGTCCCAGTGATGCTCGGTCAATTCTTCGCCTTTTTTGCGTCCCGGTCCGATTTCTTTGACGATTGTTTCGGGAAACTGGTAATGCTTGGCAAGATGATGGTCGAGAACTCTGATATTAAAATGAAAATCGCCGTTCCCGTTTTTGGTCAGAACCTTTTCCGAGAAAAAGTCATAATACTTCGGCTTGCCGTAAGCCGCGAGTCCCATGACCTTCCATTCGTCGCCCGTGAACATATTGAAACCGATATAATTCGTTACCGCCGAATAAAATTGCCCCAAACTGTGCGGAAGTTTGATGCGCTTTAAGACCTCAATCTTATTGTCTTTGCCGTGCGAAAAGAGCGTCGTCGTGTCTTCGCCCGTGCCGTCCCAGGTCATGATCGCCGCCGAGTCGAACGGCGAAACGAAAAACGCGCTCGCGGCGTGCGTCTGGTGATGTTCGAGATAATGAAACTTGAAATCCGACGCGCCGAAATGATCGCGCAGTCTTTGCGGATGTTTGAACATTCCGAGATAGCTTTCCGAAACCTGCGCGACACCGCGATCTGCCCGCGCCTTGAACATTGACGGCGAAATCAATGCCGCTTTCAAAGCCTGCATCGCTTTATGCCGCAGAATCCACGGCTTCCAGTAATGCCCGACGTGTTCGACGTCTTTCAAAGTAATTCCCGCATAATCCAGACAAAATTCAACTGCCTTGAAAGGAAACCCGCTGTGATGTTTTTTGCGCGAAAATCTTTCTTCTTCGATTGCCGCAACAATCTCGCCGTCTTTGATCAAAGTCGCGGCTGAATCGCCCAATGTTGTTAAACCCAAAATATACATAAATCCTAAACTTCTCTCTTAAAACCGACGGCGCACCAGAAAGGAAAACCGTCGCTGAATTTTATTTTTTCAAGCCCTGCCGTCTGCATCATTTCGGAAATCTCAGCCCGCGTGAAGCGTTTTTCCAAACGAGTTCCGAAACGGTCGAGCGCGTCGGTGCGCATCGTGTAAAAACTGTGATGCCGGTAAACCGAAAGCGGAAAACTCTCGACATTCAAACCGGTTTTTTCCAATATCTGCGCCGTTTTCGCCAGCGGAAAATAAACCGTCACCGCGATTCCGTCCGTCATAATCTTTTTCAAATCGAACGGCAGCGTGCTGATTCCGCGCCGCAAAACGTCGGAAACCTTCCAGATCAGCCGAAACCAGCCGGGGCGATTATCAAACGCGTAATACAGATAAACCAGAAACGGTGCGCCCGGTTTGATTTTTTGCACGCACGACGCGATGCCCTGCGCCGTATCGGGAATATGATGCAAAACGCCGAGACTGTAGCCGAAATCCATCGAATCGTCCGCAAGCGGAATTTCCGCGACCGTCGCGTGATGAAATTCGACGTTTTTCGCCGTCGCCAGATTTTTTTTCGCCACATCGAGTGCTTCCGCGCTCGCATCAATGCAGTGCAGTTTCCCGACTTTTCCAGCCATCACTTTCGCCCAGCGACCGCTTCCGCAGCCGAGATCGAAACCGACAGCATCGGCGGGCAAACTCTCGAACGGAAAAACCGCAAAATACCGCCCAAATTGTTCGCCTAATTCGGTTTCCGACATTTCCGTCTGGTCAAAGCGCGACCATTCTTCGCCGAAACCTTCAACCGTTTTGACATCTACATTCGCCTGCATAAAACCTAATATCCTACAACTTGCCGCGCTTTATAATTTATGCGGCAGCTTTACCGTCAGCCGTCCGATTTCGCTCGACTTTGCCGATTTCGTGAAAAACTTTTGCCAAAATTTCCGTCTGACGCGGCACGGTAAAATGTTTCAGGGCGTATTGTCTTCCGTTTTCGCCCATTTTTTTTCGCAGAACAATGTCCGACAAAAGTTTGTTCAACGAATTATACCAAACTTCATCGCTGTCTGCGTTAAAGTGTGTTTCGCCCGCAACGCCGATTTCAGCGCACATCCCGATCGGCGTAACGACAAACGGAATGCCGACCGCCAGATATTGAATTGCCTTAAAACCCGATTTTCCGAGAATCCATTCGGGCGGCGCGGATTTTGCGGTTTGAATCGGGTAAAGCCCGATGTCGAGCGACTGGAAATCCGCCACCTCGCGTTCCAGACTCCACTTCAGGTTTTCAATTTTCACGCCTTCAAGCGCGATGTTTTCGCGTCCCGCGCCGACGATCTTCAAAATGAACTCGTGCTTTTCGGCTAATTTTTGCAGAACCGGAAACAGCGATTCCAAAAACGGAAAAGTCGAATGTGTGCCGATCCAGCCGATCACCGGAATTTCGTTGTTTTTTTCGACGGGGCAAAAAATTTCCGTGTCGGCGACCGTCGGCACGACGACCGCTTTTGTTCCTTTGCCTTCGACATATTCGGCAATAAATCGGTTTCCGCAAACGACGACCTGCGAACGCCCGATCAATTTATCGGTTTTGCCGAAAAACTTTAATAAACTCCCGATTTTGCCGTAAGTCGGGCTTTCATAAGCGATATAGGTCGCGTCGTCCAAATCGAGAATCAGCGGAATATTGCCGAATTTCCCGAAAATCCGCTCAAAAACCGCCGGACCGAAAAACATCGCCTCGCGCTGAACCAGCAGCGCGTCATATTTGCCGACTTTCGAGATTTCCGAAACGCGGCGAACAAACGGTTTCGCCAGCCCGAAAACTTTTTCAAAGAGCGATTTATTCTGATATAAAAGCGCGAATTGGCGGCTGTCAAGAAACGGGCTGATTTCCAGATTGATGCCTTTTTCCGCCAGCGGCGCGACAAACTGCGCCAGACGATAGCGCGTTGCCGCCGATTCAATCGGATATGAACATAATCCCAAAATACGCATTTCTAATCCTTCGTCAGTAACCTTTGATAAATCCGGCGATAACGCTTGCCGCCGACATTAAACAAATCGAACCTTTTCCGCGCACTTTCGCGGCAATTTTCCGCCAATTCTATTTTGTTTTCCAACAAATTATCAAGGCTTTCAAGCGCGTTTCGGTAATCTTCCGCGCTGAAATTTTCGATCACCACGCCGGTTTTGTCCGCTTCGGTCAATTCGGTCGTATCGCCGATGCCGCCGTTGACGACGAGCGGCAAACCGCACGCTAAGTATTCGGCATTTTTCGTCGGCGACGAAGCCTGTTTTGAATAACACGGCTTGATAAACGACACCGCCGCGTCCGCCGCGCTCAGATATTGCGGAATTTCCGCCGGCTGAACTTTTTGAATAAAAAAATCGCCGTCCTTGTAGCCTTGTTCACGCAGGAGCGGCTCGATCATTTCCGGCTTGCTCTGGGTCAGAACGAGCGCAAAAGCGTCCGCCTTTTTTCTTTTTAATTCGCCGTAAAAATCGGCGGTTTCACGCGCCATATACCAACCGCCGAACGAACCGACATAGACGACTGCGAAACGATTGCCGATATTTAATTTCTGCCGCATTTCGCGCCGCGAATCTTCGTTCGCCGCTTCGAATCTTTTCAGATCAACACAGCATGGAATTACTTCGACCGGTCTTTTTAATTTATCGAATCCGGTTTCCGCGCTTTCGGGAAAGAGGATTTGACGCGCTCTTTCGGTCAAGACGACAAAGCCATCGGCTTCTTTCAAAAGCCATTTTTCGATTCTTTTGACCGTTTTGTAAAGCCCGCCGTTTTCCTTCCAAATGCCCGCGTCGGTGTATTCTTCGGGGAAAAAACCGCGAATGTCGAAAAGCAGTTTCGGCTTTCTGCCGAACATAAATTTTTTCGCCAGTGCGCCCATCAGCGCGGGAATATGAACGCGGGCGTGAATCACGTTAATTTTTTCGCGCCGCGCTTTTCGCCAAACAAAAAACGCGCCGCACAACACGTCGAACAGCGTCGCGGGCGCGGACGGTCGTTTATGATACGTCAGAAAATTCCACTCGATGCCTTCCGATGCGAGTTTTTGTTTTTCGGTTTTGATTTGTTCCGCCGTCCAGTTTTCTTTCGGATTCGGTTCGAAGGTCAGGATCGAAACGTCCGTTCCGCCTTTTTTTATTTCGCGAAGATAAGATAAAACCTGCGTTTGCACGAGCGGTTCGCGCAGACCGAAATAACAGAGATAGAGTGTCTTAAAATTATTTTCCCCCATGCCGATTCAAAACCAAACTATTGATAATAGCAAAGCGCGAAGGATTTTGCTTGAGAATTTGAGTTTATTTTTGCAAAACCGTGAGAATGTTTTTCCCGGCAGGAAATTTCAAAAACCGCTCGAACTGTTTGGTCAGCGGCACGGCGAATTTATCGTAAGCCGTTACCGCGCCGCTTTCCAGACTGTCCGATTTGAGTAATTTATATTTGATATACCACGGAAAAATGCCGACAAAATCGAAATATTTCGATTTGACGACCTTAAATCCGGCGGACTTTCCTTTTTCTTCCAGTTCGTTTTTCGTGTAGCGCCGAAAATGTCCGACTTTCGCGTCGAACGCGCCGTAAAGCGACATAAACGCCGGCACGAAAATCAAACAATGTCCGCCCGGTTCGAGCGTTTCATAAACCTTTTCAAGCTCGCCGCGGTCGTCTTCGATATGTTCGAGAACGTTGACGTAAATTATCGTGTCGGGCGTTTCGTTCAGTTTATCGGCGGTTTCGGAAAATATCGAGTTGTAATAATTGACGCTTGCCGATGTTTCAAACTGCGAGATGTTTTGTTCTAAGAATTTGAACATTTCCGAAGGTTCGACGAGTGCCAGATTTTCCGGCTTTTCGCCGATCAGCATTTCGGAAAACGAACCCGTTCCCGCGCCGACCTCGACCAATTTTTTTCCCAGAAACGGACGGAATTCTTCGAGAATCCATTTGTGATAATTGACGGCAAACGACATCGCTTCGAGGTCTTTGCCAACGTAAACAACCTTTTTACTCATTTGTTTCTAATGCCAGAGATTCGTTCTTTTCCTGTAATAAACTTTTCGGGATTTCGCGGTAGGAACTCTTTAAATCCGTGAGCCAATTATATTTCAAAATATAAAACAAAGCCGCCACGCCGTCCTTGAAACCGATTTTTTTGCCTTCTTCGTAAGTTCTGCCGTAGTAACTGATCGGCACTTCGTAAACCGCGCATTTGAGTTTCGCAACCTTTGCCGTTACTTCGATCTCGAAACCGAAGCCGCTCGAAGTAATCGTCATATTGCGGATAATTTCGCCGCGAAACGCCTTGTAGCAGGTTTCCACGTCCGACATATTGAGATTCGTCAAACAGTTTGAAAGAAACGTCAAACCTTTGTTAGCGAGATAATGGTAAAAATACAAAACGCGCGCCGCTTTTTTGACCATAAAACGCGAACCGTAAACGACATCGGCGTGTCCTTCGGCAATCGGCATCACGACATCCGATATTTCCGACGGATCGTATTCGAGATCGGCATCCTGCACGATCACGACCGTGCCTTTCGTCAAACTGAAACCCGTCTTCAAGGCTTCGGTTTTTCCGCTGTTGACGGACTGCCGAACATAGCGAACGCGCTCGTCGGCGTTTGTCAACGCCTGCGCGATTTCGGGCGTTCTGTCTTTCGAGCAATCGTCAACGATGATCAGTTCAAGCAAAAAATCCAGTTCCAAAACTTTGTCCACGATCTGTTTCAGCGTCGCTTCTTCATTGTAAGCAGGCATCACGACGGACAAATAAGGGCGATTGGAAAGGTTTGTTCCAGACATATTTTATTGAATTTACGCTAAATTTAATTTTTATTCAAAACCGACTGTTCTGAACCGGAAAAAGCTGTTTGGCAATTTTTAGATCAAAAGACAAGGCGGGTCGAAATAATCGTTGATTATACCTTTCCCTGCGGTTGTTTCATAAATCCGCAATTTCAATGTTTTGCAGTTTCCCGAAAAAACTCTTATGGTAAATATAAAACGTGCGGTAAAAAACCGGGCGCGTAAAAACTCAAATTAAAATGACCGAACAAGAAAAAATAAAAGTTTCCGTTTGTATGATCGCCTATAATCAGGAAGATTTTATCTCCGAGGCGATTGAAAGCATTCTGATGCAGAAAACCTCGTTTCCCGTCGAAATCGTGATCGGCGACGACCACAGCCCGGACAAAACCGGCGAAATTTGCGCGTCCTACGCCGCCAAATATCCCGGTAAGATCAAATATCTGCGCCGCGATCCCAATCTCGGAATGATGCCGAACTTTATCAAAACGCTCGGCGAGTGCGAAGGCAAATATATCGCCGTCTGCGAAGGCGACGATTTTTGGACGGACGAGAATAAACTTCAATCTCAGGTTGATTTTATGGAAGCTCACGCGGACGTTTCGCTGTGCTGTCATAATCATTCGGTTTTTGCGAACGGCGAGATGATTCACCCGAATGAAGACATCGCCGAAAACATGATAATCCTCGAAACCACGGATTATATGCGCGATCCTTTTTTCCACACGTCGAGCTATTTTTTCCGCCGCGAAGCCCAGCCCGCGCCTTATCCCGGTTGGTATAAAGACGTGCTGGCGGGCGACCATTTTCTGGTTCTGTTCCTGTCAATGAAAGGAAAAATCGGTTATCTGAACAAACGGATGTCGGTTTTCCGAAATCACGGCAGCAGCGTTTCGTTCACGCGCAAGGCACTCGAAATCAAGCAGAATTTCGTTCGTCATCTGGAAATTTTCAACGAATATTCAGACCGGAAATTTGAAGCTGAAATCCGCGAAGTGATTAATCGCTGGAATCTCGTCTATCAGGTTTACGAGCCGGTCGGATATTTGAAAAAGGTTTCGTATCTCGTGCAGAACATCGGGTTTTATTTTCAAAACTTCAAAAAGGTCGGCGGCTTAAAACTGCTCGTCAAATACCTCGTGCCGAACACTGTTTTGCAGCAATTAAAAAGTTAAAATAAATGCCGACACCCGAAAAACGCATCAAAGTTACATACATCATATCGCAGATTGATAAAGCCATCGGTTTCGAATGGATTACCGAAAATCTCGACCGTTCGCGGTTTGATCTGTCTTTTATTTTGCTCAATCCGAAGCCTTCGTATCTGGCGAATTACCTGCGCGAAAAAGGCATCGCCGTTGACGAGCTGACTTTTTCGGGCAGTAAACAGGAACTGCCCCGCATTCTGCTCAAAGTAATCAATTTACTGCGAAAAAAGAAGCCCGACGCGATTCACACGCATATGTATATTGCCGATCTGGTCGGGCAGTTTGCGGGAAAGATTCTGCGCATCAAAAAGCGAATCTACACGCGGCACAGCTCCAACGAAAGCCGTAAATATCACAAAAAACAGCGCATTGACCGGATCGTTAATTCCCTTTCGACGCACGTTATCGCCATCAGCGAAAATATCAAAAATATTCTGCACAAGGAAGAAAACGTGCCGCTCGAAAGAATTCGTCTGATTCATCACGGCTTCGATCTTGCAAGGTTTGACAATATTCCGCAGACGGAAATCGAAGAGCTTTCCGCGAAATACAACCCGCAGAACAGAAAACCCGTGATCGGCGTGATCGCGCGTTATTCGCATTGGAAAGGCATTCAATACGCGATTGCGGCATTCAAAAAAGTTCTCGAAGATCATCCGCACGCGCTGCTTTTGCTCGCCAACGCCAAAAAAGGCGATTTCGGGAATGAAATCGCCGCGCTTTTGTCGGAACTTCCCGCCGGTTCTTATCACGAAATTGAGTTTGAACATAATCTTTTCGCGCTTTACCGGCTGTTCGATGTTTACGTTCATCTGCCGATTGATGCCGAACTGGAAGCCTTCGGGCAAACGTATGTCGAGGCTCTGGCGGCGGGAATTCCGTCTGTTTTCACGAATTCGGGTGTCGCGCGTGAATTTATCCGTGACGGCGAAAACGCGCTCGTCGTTGATTTTCAAAATTCCGAACAAGCATATACGGCAATCGTAAAACTGCTCCGTGACGAAAATTTAAGAAAAAAACTTTCCGCGAACGGCAAAGCCGACGTTAAAAAACTTTTCAATTTGGAAATAATGATCGGCAAGATGGAAAAACTTTACGCCGAATAAAAGTATGACAAACTTCAGTTCGTCGCCAGCCGCAGTTTAAGAATGACATTGAGCGACAAACTGAAGTTTGTCATACTTTTCCGCTTCTAGCTGTTGAAATCGAAATCGCTGAAATCCGCCGAATGCTCGTCGTTCATTTCGGGTGTCCACGCCGGATTCGGCATATTCAAAAGATAGGCTTCTTCGTCGCCCAGACATTGGACGGCGGCGGGAATTCCGGTCGGCACTTCGATTGAATTATATTCGTGATCTTCGCCGCTGAAAAAAACTTCGTAACCCGTGTCTGTCTTTAAAACGACGCGCACGTTGCCCTTGATGCAGGTAAAAAAGCCGGTGCGGATAAAATGCAGATGCGGACCCTTTATTTTATTCGGCAGAATCGTCGTCAGATAAACCTGCTGCGGCTCTTTTCCTTCCGCAAAAAATTTGTCGTGAATGTTGTAAAGCGGCACGAGAAACCCGTTCGCGTCGCCGTCTTC
Source organism: Pyrinomonadaceae bacterium (assembly GCA_022843305.1). Classification (GTDB taxonomy): domain Bacteria; phylum Acidobacteriota; class Blastocatellia; order Pyrinomonadales; family Pyrinomonadaceae; genus JAFDVJ01. The sequence continues at coordinate 11,833 of JALHNX010000025.1, forward strand.
GTCTTTGGTCGTAAATTTTTTGTGTGAAATTGTTCTGATTTCCATAAACCTTATATTTCAAATTTCTTAATCGTTTCGACGATCAACGAAACCTGTTCCATCGTCAGATTCGGATGCAGCGGAATACTCAGAGAATCTTCGTTCAGAATCTCGCAGTTTTCCAGCGTTGCCGTGCTGCCGTAAAGCGGATTCAAATGAAGCGGATGATAGCGAAGCGTCGTGTAAATGTCCGCCTCAAAAAGATAACGCGCCAATTTGTCGCGGTTCGGAACGCGGATAACATATGTAAAATACGAATGTTTTTCGTGCGGTTCGGCATCGGGCGGGCGAACGATCCACGAAACGTCGGCGAATTCCTTTTGATAAATATCCCAGATCTGCTTGCGGTAGGCTTGAAGCTCGTCAATCTTTTCAAGCTGTGCGAGTCCGATTGCGCCGGCGATATTGGTCGGCAGCATTTTGATGAACGGCTCTTGAATATTGTATTCCCACCAGCGGTTTTTCTCGCCCGCGCTTGCCGCCGCCGCTTCGAAACCGGATTTTCCGATGCCGCAGTAACGCAGAATTTTCGCACGTTCGATCAGTTCCGTTTTATTTGTCGTGATGCCGCCGCCTTCGCCGGTCGTTAAATTTTTAACCGCGTCGAAACTGTAAATACCGACATCCGCAATCCCGCCGCACGGCTGACCGTGATAAAACGAATCAACCGCGTGCGCCGCGTCTTCGATGATCGGCAGACCGAGTTCGATGATCGGGTTCATATCCACGGGTTTGCCCGCGAAATGGACGATCATAATCGCTTTTGTGTTTTCCGTCATCGCGGCTTCGACCGTTTTGCGGCTGACGTTGAGCGTATCGAGTTCGACATCGCAGAAGACGGGTTTATGTCCGGCGAGCAGAACCGACTGCGCACACGAAACCCACGTAAACGCCGGCACGATAACTTCCGAATTTTTGGGCAGATTCAGAAGCGAAACCGCCATATAAAGCGCGTTCGAGCCGCTGTCAACCATCGCAAAATTCTTAAGCCCAAGCCGCGCCGCGAATTTTTCTTCAAATTCGCTGACTTTTTTTCCGAAACCCATCCACTGGCTTTCAAGCACCGCCGACACATTGGCAATTTCTTCCTTGCCTACTTTTGAACCGAATACTGAAATCATTTTGTTTTATTAATATTTATATTGCAGTTTTTTAATGAGTCTTTTGATAATTCCATCAAAACATATTCATCGCCGACGCGGTCAATAATCGAGAATTCATTCTTTTTATACCACTCGACCGCCGGATTTTCGCTCAAAACCTTACAGCGAATCGGTAAATCTTCATACTTTAAGGCGGCAAACGCAAGCATCGCGCGAAAAGCGTCGCTCATCGTAAACGAACCCGGTTCGAGTTTGACGGCGCGAATGATGTTATACGCGTCAACACATCCTTCATCGGCTAATTTGCGAAATCCCAAACAGCCGATTGATTGCCATTCGTCACCGGCAAATTGTTCGACGACGAACATAAAATCGTCGTTTCGCTCCGAAAACGCCGCAAACCATTTTTCCTGTTCTTCGGGCAAAATATCGCGGTTCAGAAAAAACGAACCTTTATTCTTATTTTTCCAAACACGCAGATTTTCGATGTCTTCCCTGCCGATTGTTCGCAGTCTGAGGTCTTCGTGGTCGGCTAAAGCGAGAATCAAATTTTTATCGTTCATAAATTCCGAACCAATTCTAACTAAATCTTTTTAATCCTTCACGATAGCCTGCCCAAAAATACGCGCTGGCGAGCATTCCGAAAATAAAATTACGATTGCTGTTTTGAAACAGCTTTTCGGTTTTCTGCGCGTAAAAAAGCAAAAGTCTGCGCCCGAAACCGGAAGCTAAGGCGACTTTTGCAAGATTTTTTGCACCGCTTTTGCCGAGTCCGTCCATTTTCCGTTTCAATTCGGCAAAACTTTCTAAATCCGTTATATCCGAATATTTAGCAAAAGCCTCGGCGGTTCCCATACCGTATTTATACTGCTGCTGGACAAGCCAATCTAATTTTAGGTGATGATTATGAATTGCACAAATATGCGCGGCGCGAAAGATCGGGATGCCCATTTTGTGAAAACGCGCGATAATTTCGTATTCTTCCGCCGCCGGAATGCTCAGATCGTCGCGGTAAAAATCTCCGATTTCGCGCAGCCGAGCCTTATCAACCCAGAGCAAACCGCTGGTGATCGCGTTCACTTTTTCAAAACTTGCTTCGTCGGTAATCGCGTCGTAGCCGTAAAGATGCCGCGCGAATTGGTGCAGCGATTCGGTTTCGTGCGTGATGAACGGGTAACTTCCGAAAACGACCGCGCCCGGCGCGTTGCGGTGCGCTTCCGATATTTCTCGAAGCGTCGCCGGTTTGAGCAGAATATCGTCGTCCAAGAATAAAACGAGGTCGGACTGCGCCTCACGAAATCCGCGATTGCGCGTCGCGCCGATGCCAGCATTTTTCTGTGTAATCAAACGCAGATCAATGACCGCCGGAATTTCTTCGAGCTTCGCCAGCGCGTCTTTGACGGGTCGCGGGCTTCCGTCGTCAACGACGATCAGCTCGATATTTTGAAATCCCGTAAAGTCGCTTTCAAAAAGCCGTCTGACCGTCTGCAACACCTTATCGTCGCGGTTATAGGATGAGATTGTAATACTTAAATCGTAATTCTTATTCATTAATATCAGCCGCTAAAACATCCGCGAGTTCGGCGAAAGATTTCTCTTCGTTATAATTTTCCTCGACGTGTTTTTGCGCGTTTCGCCCGAATTCCCGCCATTTTGCGCGTTCCTGCCACGCTTGTTCGAGCTTTTCGCCGATGTCGGAAACGTCCGTCGTTTTGGCAAGCCAGCCCGTTTCATTTTCGACGATCAATTCGGGAATTCCGCCGATCGGAGTTCCGAGCGCGGGTCTCGCGCAAGCCATCGCTTCAATCATAGCAAACGGAGTTCCTTCCGCTAAAGAAGGCATTAAAAGCACGTCGTTGCGGGCGATTTCCGCCAAAACCTCTCTGGTATGCGGCAAAATTTTGATCTTTTCGCGGTTTAAACCGTAAAACCCGAGCATTTTTTCGAGGTAAAACTTGCCGAATCCGTCAATCCCGATAAACGTCAGCCGCCAATCGCGTCTTTTCCAAACGTCTTGCGCCAGTGATTCAAGTAACAAATACTGCGCCTTGTCAACGGGCGAATATCTGCCCAAATTAAAAAACCTTGCCGTTTCGCTTGTTCCGACGGGTGCGCTTTCGCCGATTTTTTTTGCTTCCGCAATTTTTTCAGCCGTCAGCGCGTTGACCGAATGAAAAGCATTTTCGAGTTTTCGCCCGATCGCGCGTTCAAGCGAAAAACGATTTTTTTTCGAGATGAAAATAAACCTTTTTGCCGACGCGGCAACATCCGTAACCGTTTCGATTTCCCTTTCCGAGTTGAGAAAAAAATTATCTGCGCCGTGCTGTAAGATCAGCCAATACGGGATTTGCAGATTTTTACAGAGGCGCGTAGCGTAAAGCAATTCGCGCAGATCGGCAAGCGCGGCGACGTTAAACCAGACCAAATCCGGCTTTTCTTCGGCAATTTTGTCGAACCACGGCAAGGTTCGCGTATCTTTTTTCCCGAAAGTATCAGCCAGACGATAAAAATTGCGCCGCGCGAAATCAACGTTAAAATGCTTGTAAAAATCCGCTGTTATTCCGCTTTCAGCAATCATTCCCGCCTTTTCCCGCGTCGCCGGACTGTCGGCTAGAACAAGCCGGAAATCGAAACGCGAATTTACCCGCGCATCTCTGACGAAATCGAACCAGAAGGTTTCCGAACCCGCCCAGAATGGATACGGGTTAAGGGTGCTGAACAGCAGAATTTTTTTCTTATGTTTTTGCATTTATGCTTCACGATAAGCAAATATGTTCATCTGAAAATCCATTCCAAGATAGCTGTGTCTTTCACAAAGGGGACTTTTCCCTGTGTTGCACGGATGAGCATTTACTCTGAAACCCGATGAGAGCAGAATGTTAAAAAGTCTGTCAATTTTTTGCAGCAAGTCGGCAAAAGAATGATACTCGACAAAAAGATTTTCTACATTTTTCAAATCCTCTACGCAATCTTCCAATACTTCAAGTTCAGCACCCTCAATATCCAGTTTCAGAAAATCTATTTTGGCGGTTAAAAAATCTTTTAGTCTGAGAGCTTTTACTTTGACGGTTTTTGCTTCTTCAGTCTTGACAACTCTTCCGCTATCCGCACCTTCCGCCATAAAGGTTAATTCCGTATTTTCAGACCATAAAGCCGCTTGGTGTAATTCCACATCACCAATTTCAAAACTATGCAAATTCTTTTTGAGAACCTGAAACACATTCTCATCAGGCTCAAAAGCTATGATTTTAGCATTCGGATACAGGGATTTTATGTAAATCACACTCAAACCGATGTTTGCGCCGCCGTCAATAATTAAAGGGGTTTCCGAAGTTGATTTAAATTTATAAATTTCATTCTCGAAAATTTCTTTATACATTCCGAAAAAAGATGAAGTGTCAACAATTTCAATCGGCTTTTCGAGCAAATTCGTCGTTGTTTTAGTATATCGGGGCAATTTACTTAAACGCCTAAACTCCAGATGCGTCGCCCTGTATTTTTTATTCACTAAAAAGTTTTGTAAAAAATTCAGATATTCTCGTGTCATTATTATTTTTCGGCAACGGCAAAAAGATTTATATAAACCGTGTGCTGGTCTTCGTCGTCAATGACAACCCGGAAATCGTCGTGAATCTTGTCGGAAAGAAAATGAACAAGCTTTCTAACCGGACGAAGATAGAGATTTCGCAGAACAAAATGCATCAGCCCGTGAACTTTTTTGCGTGAGCTGTGCATCGAATCAATGTATCTGTCCCAGAAAAACGCCAAACCGCGCACGCCGGTCGTGACTTTGTAAATCCGTATGTTGTTAAAGCCGGTGTTTTTGAGGTCTCTTTCCAATCCCTGCCGCATCCATCGCTGGTAATCGTTCGGGCATTTATGGTCTTCGTAAAGACACGGCAGAGCAAGCAAAAATTTGCCATGCGGTTTCAGCAGACGGTAAACTTCGCGCAGATAACTTTGCGGATCGTAAACGTGTTCGAGAACCTGCGTTGATAAAACGACTTCAAAACTTTCGTCCGATTCTTCGACCGTTCCGCCGTCCGTGATAAGCAAATCGGGCGAAGTTTCGGGCGTAATGTCGGCTTTCAGATATTTAGCGTTCGGAAAAAGAAAATCATACGGCGAGCTTCCCGCGCCGAAATCGAGAATCTTACTGCCGGGTTCGATTTCGATTGATTTAACCGCCTGTTCAAGCGCGAGCAGCGCGTCCGAAAGATGAATATACAAATCTTCACCGCGCACGGGTCGCTGCCGCTTTTTCGTGTAATCTTCGTCAAAACTCATAAAAATCTTCTTTTTAATTTATAGAACAAATCGTATTGCATAGTAAACTTCGGCAATTCGGTGATAAAAAAAGTCAGTCCCGCAATAGTCAAAAAACATATTCCGATTGCGATAAAAAGGTATAGATGTGAAATATCCGCCGTCAGAAACCAGCGAAATCCCGCGCCGATCAAAACTCCGACCAAAGCGATTTTACCGACGTCTTTGAAATACCAGTCCTTGAGGCTGAAATTTAGAAAGTTATTTCTGATGACCGGAACAAATGTGAAAAGGTAAACCGAATTCAAGATCAGCCAGCAAAATGCCGCGCCGAGCGCACCGTAGAAATGCGAACTGATGATCAAAGCCGGAATATTAAGAATCAGCGCGATCAGATTAAACCGAAAGCTGATGTTCGACCGCCCGTTTGCCAACTGCAAATAATACGGAATCAACGTCAGCGCGTTCAAGCCCATGCCGATCGCCCAAACCGATAACAAAAGACTCGTTTTCTCGGCAACCGCCGGATTTCTTGCCCAGATCAATAAAATCTCCTGCGAAAAAAATGCCAGAATCGTTGCTATCGAAACCATTCCCCAAGCCATCAACTGACTGCTCAGATGAAAATTCTTTATCAACTCCAGGCGATTATCCTGCGCGACGAGCCGCGAAAAATTCGGGAAAATCACGTTCGTCACGGAATTCGAGAAAATCCCGACAGTCATCGTCGTAATGCTGTAAGCGAGCATATAATAGCCGAAATCTTCGAGCGACAGGACACGGCTTAAAATAACCTTGTCCGACTGCATCAGCAGAATTATCACTAAATTGTTGGCAAAAAGCTCGGAAGTAAATTTTTTCAGCCGCCGGAGAACTTCGCTCTTGAATTTGCCTCTGTAGCCGTCGGTTTCGGTAAATTTCGTGAGCGCGATTTTCAGAATCAGCACTTGCAGAACCGCCAGAATCATCTGAAATATCAGAAATGCGCGAATTTTATCGTCAAAGTAAATGACCGCCGCGTATGAGCCGACGCATTTGAGCGTGTTGATAAAAATATTGATGAAATTTAACGGAATCTGCTGATTAAGCCCTAAAAGTCCGCCCGTATAAAATGCGATCGGAAACTGCAAAACCAGCGAAAACGCGAGGATCGCCAGAACCGAGAAAAGATAAGCGGGCGTAAATCGGTCGGAATTAAACCAGTAAAAAGCGAGCAGCGCGATAAAACCGCTTAAAAATATGGTTATCAAACCCGACAACCCGTAACAGACTATTTCGAGCGTTTTTTTCACATCGAGCAGATCGCGTTTGTCTTTCTGCTCATAAAATTTCGACATTTCGCGGTTGATGTTGGTCGTTATTCCAAAATCAAACAGCCACAAAAAAGTGGTGATGCCGTTAAATGCGCCGATCACGCCGTAGGCTTCGATGCCGATATAGTTGATATACAAAGGCACGAAAATTATCCCGACAATCAGCGAGTAAACATTTGCGATTAAATTTGAGGCAGTTCTGACCTGAGCCGGAAAACGGTAAGCCGAAACTCGTTTAGTTAAATTCGAAAACTTAGACATAGATAACTGCCGGTGTCAGGATAATAAGAAGTTGGACAGATTTATCATTAAAAAAAAACATCAGTAGAGCGAGCGGTAGCGAGTCTGACTCAATAGCGATTGTCGATCAGCGAAGCAGACTCGCTACCGCTCGCTCTACCGATTGCCGACAAATTTAGATTCGTTTATTTCTGTCCAACTACTTATAATACGATTCCGGCAAAGGCTCACTAAAGAATATAAAATCGGCGGGTTTTATTAGATTTTCATTATCTGTCCGCCGACTAATTCGCTGTTTCGCTCGAATTCAATAAAACAGATTACCATAACGAAGCAAATTTAATTCATTATCTTTGCCTTTAATTTGTCGAACCACGACTGCGAAGCCGGACGTTTTGTTTTCATCGGCGGAAAATTCTTGATTATTTCACGCGGCGCGGCGTGTGCGTCGGCAATCGCTTTTTCAAAGCAATTTTCGTAAGTTTCGATTATTGGCTGAGTGTTTTCTTCGCCGCCCGTTTCCGCCGCATCTTGTGAAATCCATTCGACGCGCTCTTTATCAATGACGCAGTTGATGACAATGCCGACGCAGACTTCGGGCGTTGTGCCGATGACGCGGGTTAAAAACGGGCGATAATAGCGCGTCGGACGATAAAAGATTTCCGAATCGGCGTGTCCGACTGCGAGCGTCGCCGTCTGCGGATTCAGAAGCGGCAAAACCGCCCAGCCGAGGTCATCTGAATTCCAGATCAAATAAATGTCGGGATTTAATTCATTCAGCCAATTTGCCGCAGCGGGCGCGTTTTTTTCAACCAAACCGTCCAACCGTAACAGACTTATATGCAAAAGCGGATTTGATTCTTCAATTTGCCCGAAAACATTTTCGCCCGGCGCATTTTTTATCATCAGGTGAACTTCATTGCCTTTATCGGTTAAACCTTCGAGAAGTTTCGGCAGAAAGGCTTGCGCTTCGTTGGGCTGAGCGTCGTCAGAGCCTGTATTGATTACCGCTATTTTCATCAGTGATAATAATACTTGCCGCCCGAAGAATTCGACAAACGACGACGGACTATATTTTTATTCAACAGTTCTTTCGGATAACGCTTTCAGCCTTTGTTGTCATCAAAACTCGTGAGCATCTGACAACCTCCGTTTATTCATCTATAATTTGAGTTTATAAAAAATGCGGCAAAATCAGCCGCGCAAGCGACAGTTTTACTAAACGAACGAATTATCAAAAGGAGATTATTGATGCATAATTTTACTTTGCCCCGCATATTGCTTTTCGCGTTTGCGGTGACTTTTTTACTGAGTATTAGCTTTATGAGATCAGAAACGAATGTCCGCGCCTTTGAGTTGAATAGCAAAACGGCGGCGGAAGAAACCAATCCGCTGCTTGCCGATTGGACGGGACCCTACAGCGGAATCCCGCCTTTCGACAAGGTAAAAATCGAGCAGTTCAAACCCGCGCTCGAAGCCGCGATGACGGAAAATCTCGCCGAGATTGACAAAATCGCCAACGAAAAAAGCGCGCCGACGTTTGAAAATACGATTGCGGCGATGGAACGCACCGGCAGCTCGCTCGACCGGGTTTCGACCGTTTACGGGATTTGGACGGCGACGATGAGTTCGCCCGAAATCCGCGTTGTCCAGCGCGAAATGGGACCGAAATTTGCCGCGATGGGCGACAAGATCACGCAGAACGAAGCGCTTTTCAGACGCATCGAAGCGGTGTATAACAACCCGCGAAAAAAGGATTGGACTGCCGAAGAGCAACGGCTGGTGTGGCGTTACTACACGAATTTCGTCCGCGCGGGCGCAAAATTGGGCGCGGGTGAAAAAAAACGTCTTTCGGAAATCAATCAAACTTTAGCCGGACTTTACACGCGTTTCAGCCAGAATCTGCTGGCGGACGAGACCGATTTATACATCGAAATAAAAAACGAAGCCGATTTGGCGGGACTTCCCGATTCGCTGAGGGACGCGGCGGCGCAAACCGCCGAAGCCAAAAAATTAAAAGGCTCGTGGTTGATCGCCAACACGCGTTCGTCGGTTGACCCGTTTTTGACTTATTCAGCAAACCGCGGTTTGCGCGAAAAGGTCTGGAAAATGTTCGTCAATCGCGGCGACAACGGCGACAAGAACGACAACAACGCGATTATCACCGAGATTTTACAGCTTCGCGCCGAACGCGCCAAACTTCTCGGTTTTGAAACGCACGCGCATTGGAGATTGGAAAACGCGATGGCGAAAACGCCGGAACGCGCGATGGAATTGATGGAAGCCGTCTGGACTCCGGCGGTCGCGCGCGTTAAGGAAGAAGTCGCCGATATGCAGAAACTCGCCGATAAAGAAGGCGCGAAGCTCACAATCGAACCGTGGGATTACCGCTACTATATGGAAAAAGTCCGCAAAGAGCGTTATGATCTCGACCAGAACGAAGTCAAGCCTTATCTGCAATTAGACAAACTGCGCGACGGAATGTTCTGGGTCGCGGGCGAGCTTTTCAATTTCAACTTTACGCCCGTTTCAAACGTTCCGGTCTATCACCCGGATGTCACAGTTTGGGAAGTCAAAGACAAGTCGAGCGGCAAACATATCGGTTTATGGTATTTCGACCCGTATGCCCGCGAAGGCAAGCGTTCGGGCGCGTGGATGAATTCCTATCGCAGTCAGGAACGAATGGACGGTCGTGAAATAACGACCATCGTTTCGAACAATTCAAACTTTGTGAAGGGCAAACCGAACGAGCCTGTTTTGATTTCGTGGGACGATGCCGTGACGCTTTTTCATGAATTCGGGCATGCGCTTCACGGTTTGAGTTCAAATGTCACCTATCCTTCGCTTTCGGGAACGAACGTCGCCCGCGATTACGTCGAATTCCCTTCGCAGCTTCTCGAACACTGGCTTTCAACGCCCGAAGTTTTGCAGAAATTCGCGCTTCATTACGAAACCGGCAAACCGATTCCGCAAGCGCTCGTTGATAAGATCAATCAGGCGGCGACCTTTAATCAGGGTTTCGGAACGGTCGAATATCTTTCAAGCGCACTCGTTGATATGAAACTTCATCTCGCGGGTTCGCAGAAAATTGACGCGGACAAATTCGAGCGCGAAACGCTTGCCGCGCTCGGAATGCCGAAGGAAATCGTTATGCGCCACCGTACGCCGCAATTCGGACACGTCTTTTCGTCGGACGGCTATTCCGCCGGCTATTACAGCTATCTCTGGTCGGATGTCATCACCGCCGACGCGTTCGGCGCATTCACGGAAGGCAAAGGCGCATACGACAAAGCGGTTGCCGCGCGGCTCGTGAAAAACATCTTCTCGGTCGGCAACACGCTCGATCCGGCTGACGCTTATCGCAATTTCCGCGGACGCGACCCCGAAGTCAGCGCATTGATGAAAAAACGCGGTTTTCCGGTTAAGGAAACGAAAACCTTGTCAAAGGGAAAGACGAAGAATAAGAAGAAATAGCTAAAAGCTAATCAAACCGCAGGAGACGCGGAGAACGCCGGGTTTTCGTAAAACATTTTCCGCGTTTTCCGCGTTTTCTGCGGTTTATTTCAGAATTGGACGGTTTCATATTTATCCAACGCTTTTTCAAATTCCTTTGGAGCTTCGGCAATTTTCAGATTTTGAAAATCTTTTTCCGGCATAAATTCTTTCAGAATCGGCAAACATTCATCCGGATCGTTTTTTCGAGCGCCGAACTTTTCGCCTGCTAATAATCGGATGATTTTTCCTTGTTTTAATAAATTTACCGCCTTATTTTCAATGATTCTCACCCGCGCCTTGAGGTTTATTGCCGTGATAGATTTCCGCGCCCGTTGCGACAAATTCTTTCGCCTTTTCAGCCATTCATATATTCGTCTTATATTCGTCTGATTTCAGTTGAGCCGACTTTGATTGCTTCTTACTTTCTTAAAATCTTCTCCATTGACTTACCTTTTGCCAATTCATCAATCAGCTTATCTAAATTCGGACAGATTGGAGTGATAAACCTACAACTGCTTTATGAATTGCCGTCTGCTTTAGCTGACGGATTCAGGAATAAAATTGATGCGGTTTTAGCCAAAATAATAAAAATAATCAATCATCCTTACAGCTTCAGCTAAAGCAAAAAGGAAAATTATTTTATCTGATATTCGGCTGAAGCCTTTTTGTCTTGACCTTGTTTTCCGTCAGCTAAAGCAGAACCTTCCAATTCATTTAAAACCAAATTCATTCGTAAATTTTCAATCAAAAATCTCAATTAAAAAATCAATCATTCTTGTCTTCAAATCTCTGAAAACCTGCTCTTTTCAAAAAGTTTTCAAACTCCTCATCAAAACTTTTCTCTTTATGATGAGTTTCTTGATTCTTGATGTAATCCCGAACATTATCAACGACATTTTCGCTCACCGACACGACGAAATAATCATCCTGCCAAGCGAATTTTTCTTTGCAAAGTCCGGTTTTGTTAATCCAAAACGACGATTCGCCTTTTATCAACTGCATTATTTTTTCGATTGTCTGATCCGAACCCGGAGAAATCAAACAATGAGCGTGTTCGACATAGCCGTTGATAAAATCAATAAAAATCCCTTTTTCACGGGCATTTTCCCGAATATGCTGAAAAACCTTTTGCCTGATGTCATCGGTCAGAAAAGGCTTTCTGTCTTTTGTTGACCAAACAAAATGCAGCCAAACTTTGATGTATGACATAGTTTTTATTTAGGCTAAAGCAAAAAGGAATTTCTTTTTTGTTATTCGGCTAAAGCCTCTCCTTTATTCTTCATCTTTCCGTCAGCTAAAGCAGACGGCAACTCATATTTTTCCATCACAATTCACATTTTTTCAATCGTCCGCTTTAACAACAGACAAACATATTAACTTTAATCTGCTTTATGAATTGCCATCTTGCTTTAGCTGACAAATTTTCTTTTATGAATTGCTGTCTGCTCAAGCTGACAAAACTAATCTTATGAATTGCATCTTGCTTTATGAATTGCTATTTTGCTTTATGAATTGCCGTCTGCTTTATGAATTGCCGTCTGCTTTATGAATTGCCGTCTGCTTTATGTTTAGGAACTGTAATTGCAATAATAACAGGCTTTAGCCGAAAACAAATAAAATATCAATCATCCTTTTCGCTTGAGCTAAAGCTGTCAGGAATTTGATTTATTCTTTTTGAATTCGGCTAAAGCCTTGTCTATCTTGACCTTTTCAATCCGTCAGCTAAAGCAGACGGCAATTCATATTTTTCCAATCACTTCGACAATTTATTGATGTTCTTTCGCCCCGTCCGGCAGATTTCCGTGATAAATTTCGCCGCCCGTCGCCACAAATCCCTTCACCTTCTCAGCCATTCCGACTGCATTTTTTCTACCTTCTGGACAAAAATAAAATTGGGCTAAGTTGAAATCAATTTTCTGTTGTTTTCTTGCTCTTGATGAGCTATTAGATTTCGAGAAAGGAAATCTTTATTTACATAAGACTTTGATAAATCCCACTCAAAATAAGCAAGTAATAATCTTTCGAGAGTCCACTGCAAATGCTGTGTTGCAACAAATAAAGCACTAAATTTATAATCTGCAAATTCGTCGCCGTGAACAATTTTGTTACGAATAGTTGTTAATGACCAATTATTGCCTCCTCCAGTTATACCCCAAAGATCGCTTAAATCTACCTTGTAATAATCGCAATGCTTATTAAATGCGTAGGAAAAAGAAATTCTTTCAAGTGAAGATAGATTTTCATAAACAAGTTTTCTTTTCTCTGTTTTTTCCTTACCTGCAAGCAAATTTTGTTCTTTTAACCATTTCTGCATTTTTTTCTTAGTTTCTTTCCACTCTTTTGCCTCATCTTCTTGAGAAAAAATAAACTCTAAATTGTTTTGACGACGGAATAACAACACCAGAGTTTCCAAAGAAGAAAATAAACTCGTAAATCTTGCTTCGGCTGTGAGTCCTTTATGCGGCAAAACTCCACGAATTGAATCTCTTAATAGGTCAATAAATGTTTCATTGACAAATTTACTGTAAGCCTGTTGTAAAAAATCCTCGTAATGCTGTGGTTCAATTAGTCCATCATCAACATAATATGTAGATTTTGAATCTGGAATGGAGATATTTCCTCGATAAAATCTGGTATGACCTATCGAATCAAATACCTCCCATCCAATACAGACGCTACGTTGTCTTGATGCAAATGATGAAAGAAGTAAGAAATCATCAAGTTGACGTAAAAGTTTATCATCTATTTTTTCACTTCCTTTTGGGTCATTCCACAAATTAGTTTCTGCAACTAAATAACTTGTGGTTACAGTGTCTCCAACTTCATTTTTACGATGCTTATAGTGCTTTTGAAAATTCAAAAACAGATCGTTTGATAAAGAAAATGATTTAGTTCTAACAGATTCAACTTTTACTTCACCTGTGTAAGAACTTGAAATTATCTGAGCCGGAGTTAAGACAATACTTGGAGTTATCCAAAAACGACATTCTGTAGGAGAAATCTCTCGATTAAGTATATGTTCAATTCTTAAATCAGTAGGTTCGGCTTCCCAAATAGATTCTAATAAATTTATTCCGTATGCCTTTGAAGTCATGCCTAGAGAATAAACATTATCTGCACTAATGCGTAGCAAAGTTTCATCCAATTCTTTCCTTTCCGCTAAAATTGAAAATTTCCAAAATTTATTGAAAGCACGTTCTATAAAAAGTGCTTGTTCGGAAGAAGGAAGTAGGATAATTAAAACTCGATCTTTCGGTTTTTCGGGTAAAAAAACCTTACATCTAAGTTTTTCAATTTTTATCTCATCTTCACCTGTTATAGTTGCTTCGAGTTGATAATCTTCTTTTCTATCGGTCGCAATCATTATTAAAAATTTAGGTCAATGATGTTCTTTCGCCCCGTCCGGCACATTCCCTTGATAAATCTCACTTCCACTTTTCACAAACTCCTTCGCCTTCTCAGCCATTCCAACCGCCAAAGCCTTTTCTTCCGCAATATTCTGCTCTTTTGCATATTCCCTAACATCCTGCGTGATTTTCATTGAGCAGAAATGCGGTCCGCACATTGAGCAGAAGTGGGCGAGTTTGGCACCTTCGGCGGGGAGGGTTTCGTCGTGGAATTCTTTGGCTTTTTCGGGGTCTAAGCCGAGGTTGAATTGGTCTTCCCAACGGAACTCGAAACGGGCTTTGGAGAGAGCGTTGTCGCGGTATTGAGCCGCCGGATGACCTTTCGCCAAATCAGCCGCGTGCGCCGCGAGTTTGTAGGTGATAACGCCTTCTTTGACATCCTGTTTATTCGGCAAACCCAGGTGTTCTTTCGGCGTAACGTAGCAGAGCATCGCGCAGCCGAACCAGCCGATCATCGCCGCGCCGATTCCGCTTGTGATGTGATCGTAACCCGGCGCAATGTCGGTCGTTAAAGGTCCGAGTGTGTAAAAAGGCGCTTCGCCGCAAATCTCTAACTGCTTGTCCATATTTTCTTTGATGAGATGCATCGGGACGTGACCGGGACCTTCGATCATTGTTTGGCAGTCCATTTCCCATGCGATTTTGGTTAATTCGCCGAGCGTTTCGAGTTCCGCAAACTGCGCTTCGTCGTTCGCATCGGCAATCGAACCGGGACGCAGTCCGTCGCCCAAACTAAACGAAACATCGTATGAACGCATAATTTCGCAGATTTCTCTAAATCTCGTGTAAAGAAAACTTTCTTCATGGTGCGCCAGACACCATTTCGCCATAATCGAGCCGCCGCGTGAAACGATTCCGGTCGTGCGTTTCGCCGTCAGAGGAATATACGGCAAGCGAACGCCCGCGTGAATCGTGAAATAATCAACGCCTTGTTCGGCTTGTTCGATAAGCGTGTCGCGGTAAATTTCCCAAGTCAAATCTTCCGCCTTGCCGTTCACTTTTTCGAGTGCCTGATAGATCGGCACAGTCCCAATCGGCACGGGCGAATTCCGCAAAATCCATTCGCGCGTCGCGTGAATATTTTTGCCCGTTGACAGATCCATCACCGTGTCCGCGCCCCACAGAGTTGACCAACGCATTTTTTCGACTTCTTCTTCGATGGATGAAGCAATCGCCGAATTTCCGATATTGGCGTTGATCTTGACCAGAAAATTGCGCCCGATCGCCATCGGCTCAGATTCCGGGTGATTGATATTTGCCGGAATAATCGCGCGACCGCGGGCGACTTCTTCGCGGACAAACTCCGGCGTAACGAATTTCGGAATACTGGCGCCGAATGCTTCGCCTTTGTGCTGATGATATAGAGATGAACGGTCGTTTTCGAGTCCGGCTTGCATCGCATCGAACGCGATCTGCCGACCAAGGTTTTCACGAATCGCCACATATTCCATTTCGGGCGTAATAATTCCCTTGCGCGCATAATGAATCTGTGTGACGCAATTTCCCGATTTCGCTCGCAAAGGCGCACGTTTCAAGCCCGGAAATTCTTCGAGTTTTCCTCTGTCTTTGATCTTTGCAACTTCTTCCGCGCCTTTCGTTAAATAACCGTTGTCCTGCGGCAAAATCTCGCGTCCGACATATTCTTCAACATCGCCGCGCTTTAAAATCCAATCTCTGCGAAGTTGCGGCAAACCTTCGCGCACATCGCATTTGACCGTTTCATCCGTCCAAACGCCGCTCGTATCATAAACTCTGACCGGCGGATTTTCTTCCAAATTCCCGTCAAAATCCTTCGACGGACTAAGCGCGATTTCCCGAAACGGAACTCTTAATTCAAGTTTGTTTTGATTGATTGTATGACCGTTGGTTTCAACATAGATTTTCCGCGAAGCCGGCAATTTCACCTCATCGCTCGTTTTTTCATTTAAAATTTCTTTATTTTCACTCATTGTTTTTCTCCCTTCGTCGGTGTTAGCCGTAGCAGGTTCAAAGGATAATGTCCGTCACAGACAAATCTCAGCTATTCGTATAGCTCTCCTGAAAACTTCGACTCTATATGTAGTTTACAAATATGAGGATTCTCTTGCAATAAAGACGTTTTTTAGATTTTTACATATTCCGATGACGGCTCTTGCAAAGTCAGAAAAAGCGGGCGCAGTGAGAGCAAACCTTTCCTAACCTGTCATTGGTTTGATCGGGTCGTTTTCAACTTCAATTTAAGAAAAAATGAAAGTTTATCAAAGAAGTTACCACAAATTTGAGGTCGGGAAGGGTTGCTCTCTGCGCCCGCCAAACAAGCATTGTGGAGAATGTTCGGGAAAACCTCTGACTTTGCAAGAGCCGTAGTTATACGAAAATTTTATTTAACGACCTGCGCCGCCGTGTTTTCCGGCACGCCGTTGCCGTTAAGAATGCTCAGAAGATTTCTGGAAACCGTTGCATCGCCCGTCAGACGATTGTGTTCGGCGCACGAATCGGGTGAACTGTTGAGAATAACGTTTGAATTTATGTTCTTCAGGTTTCCGATTTTTAAAAACGAACCGAGCAGCGAGCGTTTCGGCACAACGCCGTCACCGGGCGAGAGCAGAACCTTTTCGGTTTCTTCCTTGGTTATTTTTCTGCCTCTCGAATTTGTAAACGAAGTTGCGTTGAATTCGGTTTTCCAAACGCCATTTTTCCCATCGCGGCGGATTATCATGCCGTCAACCGTCTGCCGGCATTCCGCGCCGAGATAAAATGTCGGCACCGGATTTCTGCGCGTCGGCACGGCATCGAGCGCGGCTTGAAAATGTTTGGCGCGAAGCAGAACGGCGCGAAAATACGCTTTTGCCTGCGCCTGTTCGGTCGCGTCGAATTTTTTCGTAAAATCTTTGTCCGAATAAACCGTCCAACCGTATTTTTCCCACGTCGCGGGATTGTAAAGGTCAATTCTCAAAGGCTTTAGGTTTTCGTCAAAAACCCGCGCCGTTCCGGCATGCGGCAAAAGCTGGTAAATCGAGGGAATCGTAAAAAGATCGGCGCGGCTCAGGTTCTGGACGAACGGCAGATTGAGTTTCCCGGTGCCGAAAAGCGAAAACCCGTTAATCATCGAATCGAGTGCGCCGGTCGCGCCCGCGTTCGGTGTCGCAACCATCGAAATGCTGTTGAAATACGAAGCGCCGCGCCACGCCGGTCGCGTTCTCCGCGCTGTCAGATCGGCTTTGCCGTACATTGCCGCGTAACGCGCGATACGTCCGCCCATCGAATGCGCGATGACGTTGAATTTCAAATCGGGACGATTCAGCCCCGCGCGCAGTTTGTCCAATTTCTGCAAAAGAATCTGCGCGTTTCCGACGTTATCGAATCGCCAGTCGTAAGGGAAAACATAAAACGTATCGGCATCGCCGCCCGCTTGCGGGTCATCAATTTTGCCTTCGGTAAAGCCGTCAGCCTGCAAAGTTTCGATCAATTTTTGATAAACTTCGACCTTCGGCGTAAATCTGATGAGTTGAATCTCGCGCAAAATGTCGCCCGGGATGAGATTGTCGCGGTTTGCCTTGAGATTCGGCGAAATCGGCAGACGCAGATCGTCGTCTTTGGCGCGCGTCAGATCGAACCAAACCGTTTTATTGGTGGTTTTATTGACAAGCTCCGAACCGATCAAACCCGGAATAAGAATCACCGGCAATCTGCCTTTCGCAGTATTTTTCACTTCCGCCTGCGCTTCTTTTTTGCTTTCCTTTTTCTCGCTTTTTTCCTCTGTCCGGACTTCGCTTTTTTCATCTTTCTTTTCGTCCTGCGCCAAAACGCTTTGTCCGAAAACGAGCGATAAAGCAAAAAGCATTGCCATAAAGCATCGGTTCAACCTGTAATTTTTCGACATTAATTTCTCCCTTTTACGACAACTAAACTCAAACCTTCTTGAAATTTAATCCAAAATGTCTGATGAAGGCAAGGTTCTATTCGTTGTATTTTCATAATTTACAAGCGTTTCGGCGGGTGATAAAAGCGTGTAATGAATACCGCGCCAGACGATTTTGCGTGAAATGAGAGCGCACACCGAATTGTAAAAAAACAGCGCGGGCGAAAAAATCCAGAGCGTAGTTTGCGTCCAAAACTGCTTTTCAAGTGCGCTCTCGTAATTTTCCAAGACCAATTTCACGGCATTCAGACGAAACCGCGATTTGCCGATGCTGAATGCGGAAATCAAAAACAAAGAAACGAGCGAAAACCAAAACGCAAACGAATCAGCCCGATAAAAAAATAAATTAAAAATCCCCCAAATCCAGACGAGATTGAAAAGTCCCGCGCCGATAAACGACAATTTCCAAAGATGCGGCGCGTAAACCCGCGTAATTTTCATCTGCCGCGTCGTAAATTCAAGACATTCGCGCCAATTACAATTTTCGATTGAAACCGCGAGTGCCTGCGGAACGAAATAAATCGGCAAAGCGGCTTCGTTCATTGCCCGCGTCACCGCAAAATCATCGGAAAGCGTCCCGCGCCAACGCTCGCGCATTTCGATCTTTTCAAACGTCGCGCGCCGCAAAGCCATCGAACCGCCCCAGCAAAAATTGCTTTTCAGGTTTGCGCCGAGTGCCGACGCAATCGAAGCGTTCCAAACCGAGCGCATTTCGGACGCGAAACCGAAATTTTTCGAGATAAACCACCGATATGCGGTCGCCGCGCCGATTTTCTCGTCCGCGAGCGGTGCAATCAAATTCCGCAGCCAATCTGCCGACGGACGCGCGTCGGAATCCACGAAAACAAAAACTTCCGATTCATCCGCGACGTGCAGAACGGCTTCGCGCAGATTATGAACTTTCTGGCTTTCATTCTCGGCTTTTCCGGCGACTACTAATTTTTTAACGCAAAGACGCAAAGACGCGGAGTTTTCCGATAAAATTCGCTGCGCCTCTGGGTCTTTGCGCTGAATAATTTTGTTAATGACCGAAACAGATTCATCGGTTTCCGAATCAACGACAAAGATCACTTCGTAGCGCGGAAAATTCTGGCGGAAAAGTGCGTTGAGGTTTTCTTCCAGGTCTTCGTCAAGCCCGCGGCACGGCGCGATTATCGAAACAAACGGCGTAAAATCGGAAAGCGGTTTGCCGAGTTCTTTTTTGAAAAAAATCAAATAATCGATCCCGCCGCGAAAAGATTTCCAGCTCAAAAAAACCAAAACGGCGGCGAAAAAGTAAAAAACGAAAATCATTTTAGTCGGAGCGCAGGCAGCTTGCCTGCATCGCGTTCGGCGCTGACCGCACGAACGCCGAAACGTGCATAATAAAAAACCAACTTGAAAGCTAAAGCCGCATTTTCGTCTGTTTTCGCTTCGCTGAACAGACACTTGCAGGCAAGTTGCCTGCGCTCCGACTTTAAAGTATTTGCTTCAGATTCTCGATCGTTTTCGCGGTCGCGCCGCGATTTTTTTGCATTACTTCGAGCGCGTTTTTTGAAATTTCCGCGCGTTTTCCCGCATCTTTCAAAAGCTCTGCCAAATCTCGCGCCAAATCTTCGGCAATGGTTTCTTTGTTTGTTTCAGGCAATTGGATAAGCGCGTTTTTGTCTAAAAACTCCTTGACCGCCGCCGTAAAATTCATCGTGTAAAAGCCGGTAATAATCGCTTTTTCCGCGACTGCCGGTTCTAAAATGCTCTGTCCGCCGTGCGGAATCAGGCTGCCGCCGACGAAAACGATTTCAGCCAGCGGATACGCGGCGCGAAGCTCGCCAATCGAATCGAGCAGAATGATTTCCGCCGTTTTATCTTTTTCGGACGCGCTTTCCGAACGCCGAACCCATTCAAATCCTGTTTTTTCAATAATTTCGGCAACCTCCGCAAAACGTTCGGGATGACGCGGAACGATCAAAAGACGCGGCAGTTTTTCGGGCGAATTTTTCCAAAGCAGTTTAAATGCTTCGAGAATCCATTTTTCCTCCGGTGCGTGCGTACTTGCCGCGAGAATCAGCGGCGCGTCTTCCGTAATCGCAAAGCGTTCGCGGAAAACTTCGGTCAACCCGCTCGTTTCAAAACTCTGGTCAAACTTGATATTGCCCGTCACTTTGACCTTGCCCGGATGCGCGCCGAGCGTCATCAGGCGTTTCGCATCCGCGTTTCCCTGCATCAAAGCCAGATCAAGATAATTCAAAACGCGGCGGATAAAATTTTTGATATACGAGTAATTTTTAAATGATTTTTCCGAAAGTCTGCCGTTGACGACGATCGTTTTCGCACCGCTTTTATTGGCTTCGCGCAGAAAATTGAACCACAACTCGGTTTCCATCAAAAGCACGACAGCGGGTTTGAAATGCCGCAAAGCGCGGCGGACGCTGAATTTGAAATCGAACGGGAAATAAAAAACGGTTTCGGCTTGATCTTTAAAAATGTTTCGGGCGAGGTCTTGTCCGGTTCGCGTCGTCGTCGAAATTATCAAGCGATGCGCGGGAAATTGTTTTTTCAGTTCTTTAACGAGCGGTCGCGCCGCGTTCGTTTCGCCGACCGAAACGCAGTGCAGCCAGACAACGCGCCGTTCATCGGGCGTAAAATCCGGCAAAAAACCCAATCTCTGCCAAAATCCCGACGCGTATTTTTCGCGTTTGAGCAAAAAAACCGGCGACATCAGAATGAAGCCGACGGTCAGAAGAAAACTGTAAAGTATGAACATTTTCAGTCGAGAGTCGAGAGTCGGGAGTCGAGAGTCAAAAGAAATTTTCAAACTGACTCTTGACTCCCGACTCTCGACTCTCGACTCTATTTAACGCGTTCCATATATTTCGATTCCGACGGATTGACGCGAATCTTTTCGCCGGGGACGATAAACGGCGGCACGTAAAGCGTTACGCCGTTTTCCAAAGTCGCCGGTTTGTTTGAGTTCGACGCGGTCGCGCCTTTCATGACGGGTTCGGTTTCCGAAACGACCAGTTCCATCGAAGCCGGAAGCGTAATGCCGATCGGCGTTCCTTCGTAAAATTCGACATCAATTTTCAGTCCTGCCATCAGCCACTGCGCCGCGTCGCCGAGTTCTTCTTCGGTCAGCGAAACCTGTTCGTAGGTTTCCGAATTCATAAAATGATGATGCGAGCCGTCCGAGTAAAGATATTCCATCTTTTGCTGGTCTAACCTGACGACGTTGAGCGTGTCGTTCGAGCGAAAACGATGCTCGAACGAGTTTCCGGTCAAAAGATTTCTGAGCCGCGTCTGCACCATCGCGCGCAGGTTGCCCGGCGTGTGATGCCGGAATTCCATCACCTTGACGGGCGTGCCTTCAAAAAGAATAACCATTCCTTTTCTGATATCGTTTGCTGAAATTGCCATAAACTTGTAAAAAAATCTCCGTATCTTAAAAATCTGTCGATGATCGCAAAAGAGATAGTTTAATTTTTGCGAGCCGCGTTTGTCCAGTTCGCAGAATTTCGCGTCCGCGCTTTCAGCCGTCAACCGGTCGGCGCGTCGCTGAAAGATTTGTAGTGTTTAGATGACGGTCAGAACCATCTGCGGTAGCGGATGGTTGAACTTTCCGAACAAAGATTCTCGAATGAAAACATAAACCGCCCGCTTGCGGCAGACGGTTCTGACACGCCAACCCTGTCTATTCAGTTAGTATCTACCAGCAAATTGTCGTATCATTTTGTTTGTGTCAAAAACCACCCTTTTTGACACGCTAAAAGTAGAAAATAAATATGAATAAGTTTTATTTAACTTTGATAACATTTTGCCTTTTATTTTCTGCGTGTAATGTGTCACCGACACCTCCATCCCTTCAGACTAATGCGCCGATTGTTCTACCAGCAAAAGAAATTGAATGGAAAGAGTTTGTTTCGGAAGAAGGAAGATTTAAGGTCAACTTTCCCGGTGCACCCCGCCAATCATTCAAAGAAATCGATACACAAGCTGGAAAAGCTAAAACTACTATTTATAGTGTTGCTTTAACTGAAGATTACTTTGAAGTTAGATATGGAGATTTTCCTGCTGAACCCGACGTAGATCGAAATAATCTTAAATCGTATTACGATTTTATTCGTGATAATACTTTGAAACTTCAATCATCCACTTTGTTAAGCGAACGTGATCTTTCACTTAACGGAAATCCGGGTCGAGAATTAGTTATTAATTTCAATGAAAACTACACTATATACAGGTTTTTCTTAATCGGGAATCGAATATTTCAAACAACTACAAGAGTTGGGATTTCTCGTAAAGATGATCCACAAATTCAGGAAAGATCAAATAAGTTTCAAGACTCATTTCAAATTATCGAAAAATAGTGTCAAAAACGCCCCTTTTTGGAACGGTCAAAAAAGTGTCTCATAAGCACCGTTTTTGGGACAGTCTAAACCCTTATAAGTAATAGAAATAAGCCTTTTTCGTCAGATACGGCTTTTTTCTGTTTTGTCTCATAAACCGTCTCATAACTAAAGTCCCAAAAACGTATGGCTTTTGACACATTTTTTGTGAAACGAAAAACTTTACGAAACCAGTTTTCAGCCGCGTCGAATTTACAAACCGGCGAAATATTTTTACGGGTTGTTTTTGACGCGGTATAAAACATACACGCAGCCGTTTTTGAACTGCGTTGATTCGATCAGTTCCAAATCAATTTGACTGTTCATCTCCAGAAAAAGCGGAATTCCCTGCCCGAGCAGGACGGGATGAATATTGAAGCCGATCTCGTCGATCAGTCCGGCTTCGAAAAGCGTTTTCGCGAAATCGCCGCCGCCCATCACGCAGATCTCTTTGCCGTCCTGTTGTTTCAAATCGCGGACAAATTCCGCCGCGTTTTCCGAAATTATTTCGGCGTCGGCGGCGTCTTTCAAAGTCCGTGAAAAAACGTAGGTTTTGATGTGCGGATACGGATTTTTCTGCCCTTTGCTTTGGGCGAGCGCGATTTCGTAAGTTTTGCGCCCGAGCAGGATCGTGTCGATCTTTTGCCAGAAATCTTTCATGACCGCCGCCGCTTCGTCCGACCAAATCAGCCAGTCAACCGCGCCGTCCCGGCGGGCAATAAAATTATCCAGACTGTTGGCAACGCCGAACGTTACTTTTCTCATTTCTCCAAATTATTTTATTTGATCGGCATCGGCGGCGGTTCTTCATCTTCTTTCGGCGGTTCGCGCCCGATGCTCTTGAAAATCTCAATGATCTGGTCGTGCATCGACTGGGCTTCCTTGTCGTCGGGATTGAGCTTCAAACCTTTGCGGAAATCGCCCAAAGCGGCGCGATACTGCGCGGCTTGCGTCAAGGCGAAAGCGCGTTCGAAATAAGCCGCCGCCAGATTTTTCTTCGCCTTTTCATCGTCGGTTTTGGCTTTGTATTCTTTGTCGGCTTTTTCGATCTTCGCCGTCATCGCGGTAACATCAACCGGTTTCTGCATCGGCGAGTTTGCTGATGTCTGGTCAGCCGGGGCGGCAGGTTTCGACGGCGCGTTCTTGTCGGTCGAATGACTCGAAACGACCAAAGTATTATCCGCGCTGCGCGTTGTCGTCGCCGGCGCGGTGTTCGTGTTGGCGGTCTGCCGGTTCACGCTGACGTTCGTCTGCGCCGCATCGCCGCCGCAAGCCGCGAAAATTAAAGCCGATAAACTTAAAACTACAATTTTTTTCATAAATTTAGGAATGCCGTCAGCCTGACGGCAACGAACGCCTGAGCGTTCAAACGAACTCCACAAAACATTAGACTTGAATATTAAAACGTAAATTAGATTGCTGCGCGCAATCTTTGCCGGCAAGATGCCGGCGCTCCGTCATTTCTTTTCAATATACGGGCGCGCCTGAACAATGTAAATCCGCCCGTTCATAATTCCCCATTCGATGTCCTGTTCGGCTTTGTTTCCGAAAATGCGGCGGACATTGATCGCAATTCTTGCTAAGTTTCGCACCTGCAAATTTGTCAAAATTCTTTTCGTCGTCGGACTGGCGCATTTGTCGGGCGTTTCTTCGAGTCCGCCGGCGGCGCTGAATTTCAGCGAATTTTTCTGGTCGGAGAGCGTCATCACGACGACCGCATTCGATTTCGGGTTAAACAAAATCTGCTCGGGAATTCCGGTATTATTAACGACATTTGAATTATGCCCGCAAACCGCGCTCATATAAACCGCGTTTTTGTTTTCGTCGTCGAACGGGTCTTTCGAGATCATCACGCCGCCCTTCTGCATATCAACGCTCAATTGAATCAGTGCCGACATATAAACCGTATCATGGTCAACATAATTGCGCATTCTGGCTTCGTAAGCCTCGAATTTCCAGAGCGAAGCCCAAACCTTTTTGACCGCTTCGATGAGCTTTTCTTCTTCTTTGACGTTTGGCACGCTGGAATAAAGCCCCGCGCCCGAAAAATCCGGCAAATCTTCAGCGTTCGACGAACTGCGGACAAAAACCGAACGCCCGCCGAGCTGAACTTTCCATTTCTGGATGATCTGCTTTTTCAACGCTTCGTCAAACGCGCCGTTTTGAATTTTCGTGCGCAGTTCTTCGAGCTTTTGACGGCGAAAACGCGGGTTGTGAATAAAATCATAAGTTTCGAGCAATTCCTCGATCTCAGCGTCGAAACCGTTATCTTTTATAAACTTGTCATACCAGTAAAACGGAACGGTAAAGCCGTCGGGAACGATGAAGCCCGGAAGTTTCGCAAAAAGCATCTCGCCTAAGTTCGCCGATTTCGCGCCGAACGCGAGGCTGTCTTTTGCCCGCATTTCGCGCAAACCCGTGATTTTTTTGACTTTCAGATTCGACGGTGCTTCACGCGGGAGAACCGTCGGAGCCAGCTCCAGTTCAGGTATTCCGGCAGGTTTATACTCGTATTTGGTTAAAGTCGCGTCAAACTTGATCCATTTTTCGTTCAGTTCTTTAAAAAGTTTGTCGGCATCTTTGATATAAACGTTCGGAATGCCCCAGCCTTTCGCCAGAATATTGATGTGCGACAAAGGCGATGACGGTTTGGCGACGATGATGCCGCGCACGGGCGGAAGAGTTTCGGGCAGTTCCTTCAAAATTATGATCTCGTTGTCGCCGATTTCGACCGTGTCGTCGAGTTTCTCGATAATATGAACGCGTCCGATCGCCGTTCCGGTATTTAACGCGAGATATTCCTGATTTTTATTGAGTTCGTCCTGCGTTATCCGCTCGAAACCGATGTTCGCCGAAACGTCTTCCTGCCGGAGCGAATTCGGTTTGTAAAAAACCTTCTCGAAAAACGTTTTGTTGATAATTTCGTTCGCGGTTTTCAGGTGTTCGGCGGTCGCCAGATCGCCTTCCCACATTTCCCACGTCCATTTATCGACCGTTTTCTGCCACGCGATCGTGCCGACGATAAAGCGGCGGTCTTCGGCAAAATAGGCGGCTTTGTAAATGTCCGTCCCGAACGGCGCCAAGCCCGTCGCGTACAGAAAATCCTTGTGAAAACGGAACCGCTGCGAATTGACGTAATAGATCCGGTTGTTGTTCTTGCGGTCGATGACGAACATCGCGTGCGGCAATGCATACGGCGTGTTCTGGTGATAAGTGCGCCCGATCGAGTCGAAATCTTCCTGCGATTTTATTTCGAGCAGAGAATTTTTCTTCGAATCCGGCGCTTTGTCCATCGCGCCTTCGGGTTCGCGCGTCGCCGTCGGTTTGCGCGACATCTGCGCGAAACCGGTGAGCGGCAAGCAGTAAGCCGTGAGCAGCAGAAGAACTGCAAGATAATTCGTGATTCGTGATTGTTGATTCGTAATTTTCATTTTCCGACTCCGATTTTTTGACGCTGATTGATGGTTTTCAAACGCAGATCATCCAAACTTTCGATGCTTTTGACGGTTACTTTTAAATCGCGGTAAATTCCGTCGGTGATGTAATAGATCCAGCCGTGAACCCGCAAATCCTGCCCGCGCAGCCACGCGTCCTGCACGATCGTCGTTTCCCCGACGCTGACGACCTGTTCGATGACGTTGATCTCGCATAATTTGTCCAGGCGCTCTTCATAATTTTCCAATTGATCGAGTTCGGCTTGATATTTATGCGCGAGGTCTTGGATATGCCGCAGCCAGTTGTCGATCAAACCGAGCCGCGTATCGTCGAGCGCCGCTTTGACGCCGCCGCAGCCGTAATGACCGCAGACGATGATATGTTTGACCTTCAAAACGTCAACCGCGAACTGCATGACCGACAGACAATTCATATCGGTATGAATGACGAGATTGGCGATGTTTCGATGAACGAACATTTCGCCGGGCAGCATTCCGATGCTCGTCGCGGGCGTGATGCGGCTGTCGGAACAGCCGATCCAAAGATATTCGGGATTCTGCAAACCGGCGAGCTTTTCGAAAAACTCCGGCTCGTTGTCCTTCATTTTTTCCGCCCAATTTCTGTTTTTTTCTAAAAGATTTTTCAGCGAATCCATTTTTTTATAAGCGAACCAATATTTTAGCTGTTTCGGGCTATCTCTTCAAAATTTCCTCAATCGCGTCGCACGCGATCTTGCTGCCGTATTCGGAATTAACGACTTTCGCGGCTTCGGCGGCATTCGTTTTATAGGTTTCGTCCGACAATAGTTCGCGCAGTTTTTTTGCCGCCGTTTCGGCATTATAATTGTCGCGCGAAATAATTTTCGCTACGCCGATTCGTTCACAACGCGCCGCATTGTCGGGCTGATCGTGCGAATACGGCATAAAAAGATGCGGCACTCCGGCGCGTAAAACCTGCGCGGTCGTGCCGACTCCGCCCTGATGAACGACACACGCCGCACGCGGAAAAACCTGCGAATACGGCGCATAAGGCACAGCGATTATCTGTTTTTCACTCTCCACTCTCCACTCTCCACTCTCCACTATTTTCGGCAAATCGTTAAAAATCCCGTAAAGCAAAACGGCGCGTTTTCCTAAAATTTTCGCCGCCTTTGCGCTTTCCTCGAAAAAATCCCGCGCGTCCATCACCGCCGCGCTTCCGAGGGTAAAAATTATCGGCGGTTCGCCCGCGTCGAGAAATTCCGCCAAATCTTCGTCAATCGCGCCGTAATCGTCCTGACCGTCATAAAAACAAAACCCCGTCTGCAAGGTCGAAACCGCCCAATCGGGCTGCGTCGTCCCGAGAACTTTCGAGAACATCGCCAGATTCAGCATATCGGATTTTCCTTCAAAAAGCGGGTTGCGACCTTTGCTTAAACCGATCTCGCGGCGAAATTCGCGGTATTCGTCAAACCACGAATCAATCCATTTTCTAACAAGCGAAAACATCGCGCCGTGAAACGTTTTGCCGAGAAACCGCAAATGCCTGAGCCAAATGGCGGTCGGCGGCACGAACGGGTCGTAAGCCGAAAGAAAAGTTCCGGGCGCGAGCGTCGTCGTCACCCATTTGATGCCGGTCTTTTCGGCGACCGACGGCGCGGCGAAAACGACTTCGGTCGAAATTAGAAGATCGGCATCGCGCACGGCTTCCGTCAAATCTTCATACATCGGACGCAGATTCGGCAAGATAATCTGTCTCAAAAGCAGTTCCGAACCTTTTGCAGCGTCCATCATTTCCCGGGCGAGTTCCTTATTGTTCGGGTCGAGATGCGGGCGCATCGGGCGAAATTCGAAACCGAGCAGCTCGATCTTTTCGCGGTAAAATTCCATCGCCGCGAAAATTACCGTGTGTCCGCGTTTTCGGAGTTCGATCCCGAGCGCGTTCATCGGATGCATATCGCCGAGCGAGCCGAAAACGGCAAAAACTATTTTCATATCTGTTCTTTGTCCGTTGTCCGTTGTTCACTGCCGAATTGTTCCTTCGCCGGAATCTCGTTCAAAAGCGGCGTTTCCGAATCTTCTTCAAATTCTTCTTCTTCAAATTCTTCTTCTCTCCTCTTCTCCTCTTCTTCCAATCTTTCCGCTTCATAGCCTTTGAGCCTTTCCTTGATCTGAAAACGCATACTGATGAAGAACGAAACCGCCGCGAAAACCGCCGCCGCAAAAGTGTAATCCCGGGAATTGCCCTGCCATAAAAAATAAGCGGCGACTCCGCCCAGAATCACCGCTAAAATTTGAAAAAATCCTACCATTTATTATTCGCTTAGAGTTCCTCTTTCGCTATCTTGCTGACCGTTGTCTGCTGACGGCGTTTTTTTAAAATGTATCTTATAACCAGATAAATGGGCAAAACGATAAAAATCAAAAACGGCAGAATGGCGATCAAAAACGAGACGAGTCCGGGGATAAAACTCAGCGCCGCGTCGAAACCGCTGCTCAAAGATTCTTTGAAGCGAAAGCCGAAACCCGTCGAACTTGCCGAAAAAGCGGTCGGCGTTTGGAGACGAATCTTGATGGTCGAAAGCGATGTCTGATTTTCCAGAAAACGCTTTCTGCCCTCGATTTTCTCGATCTCGCCGCGCACTTCCGCCAGTTGCCGCTGAACGTCCAAAGCGTCTTCGACCAGGTTGGCGCGTTTCATAATTTCGAGAAACTGTGCTTCGAGCGATTTTTTCGCCTTTAACTGCGCGTCAATGTCAATGAACTGTTCCGTCACGTCGTCCGATTTGGAAGCCGCATCAGTTTATTTGAAAAATCTGCCGAACGCGAAATAAAATCTGCCGCGCCCGTTTTCGTTGACGCTGCCGCCTAAGAAGACGGGTCCCAAAGGGGTTTCGAGGATCGCGCCGCCGGAGATGCTTTGACGGTAGTTGGCGGTGCTGAACTTCTCGAACGCGCTGCCGGCTTCATACCACGCGCCGAGATAGGCTTTGCCGCCCAAAAATGTCGGGAAAAACTTCGGATTGTGCAAAATGCCCGCGCCGCCCTGCAGAAAATTTCTTGCGCGAAATTCGTCATAGCCGTAACCGCCGAGCCGGAACGGTCCGCCGAGCGTAAATTGCTGGAAGGGCGACGGATTTCCGCCGAAAGTTATTCCGCCGCCGCCGAAACCGAACGCGATGTTTTGCGAGTCGAGCGATTTGAAAACGAAATTTCTCGTTTCCGACTGCGTGAAGTTGCCGACCGCTTCGGGGCTCGTGAGATAATAATTGAGCGAATTTTTCGATAAGATGCCGTCGGTCGGGACCTGCGCTTTATCGAGACTGTCGTAGGCATAGCGCAAGCCGAACGTGCTGAACGCGCCTTTCACATTGGGAAGCAGCGGATCGCCGATGCGGCGCGAAACATTTTGATAGCCGAACGTGTAACCTGCCCGAAACTCGCTTCTCGAATTGAAGCTGTAACCTAAATCAACGCCTGCCTGCACGTTTTGGGCGGCGTATTCGGCAAGGCGATTTCCGTCCGTGAAGAGCGCGACTCTCCGCCGTTCGTAGGACGCGTGCGGGGCGACGAAAAACCTCGATTTTCCGAGCGGGCGAAAATATTCCGAAGCGAGATAGGTGTTCGAGCCGAT
>JALHNX010000026.1 GCA_022843305.1 Pyrinomonadaceae bacterium
CCGTAACGGCTCAAAATTCCGCCGATCGCCGGACCGAAAACAAAACCGAGTCCGAACATCGCGCCGAAAAGTCCCATTCCTTTGGCGCGCGTTTCTTTGGTCGTGACATCGGCAATGTAGGCTTGCGCGGTCGAAATGTTTCCGCCCGTGATGCCCGCGACGATTCTGCCCAGAAAAACCATCCAGAGCGCGCCCGCGAAACCGATGAAAAGATAACCGATTGCCGAACCTAAGATCGAGAAAAACAAAATCGGTCGCCGCCCGTATCTGTCGGAAAGACTCCCCAAGACCGGCGAGAAAATAAACTGCATCAGGCTATATGACGCGAACAACAATCCGATCTCGAACGGCGTCGCTCTGAATATTTCGCTTTCGACATAGTAAGGCAGCGCCGGAATGACGATGCCGAAACCGACAAGGTCGATGAAAACCGTGATGAAAATGATGATCAAAGGTTTGGTGAAAAACCTTTCGTTATTCGTCGTGATTGGTGTTTGCATTTCTCTCAAAGCGGACGCGGCGGTAAATTTCGGTTATCGGCAGAGTTAAACCGACGGCTTGAAATTCTATTCGGTCGTCGGAAGCGTCGAAAAAATAAGTTATCCAGTTGGCGTTCGGCTGGCGGCGGTGAAGTTCGACGTTCATTCGATGCTGGTCTATCACAGCGTATTCCTGCACGCTTGTGATTCGTTGATAAGCAAAGAGTTTTTCGCGCCGATCAATATGCTCGGTCGAGGGCGAGGTTATTTCAATAACTAAAATCGGATTGTTGCGAAAATAGGAATCCTTCTCAGTTTCTTCGCACGAAACTAAAATATCAGGATAATAAAAAACATCGATCGCTGCCCTGACTTTGGTAGCCCCGGCAAAAGGTTCGCACGGAGAATCTCTCAAATGAATTGATAAAGCCGTCGTGATATTTATTGCGATCCGCGAGTGATTATTACTCGTTCCCGCCATCGCGTAAACTTCGCCTTCGACATATTCGTGTTTAATCGGACTAAACTCTTCGCCTTTCAGGTAATCTTCGACGCTGATTTTGGTTTTTAATTTCGGCAAACCCATAACGGCAATTTTAGCAAATAATCGTTTCATTGTAATATTAACGTTTGAGTCAATTAAACATTATGGGGGAATTCGCAAAACGGATGCAAAAATCTGCACACATCAAAGTATTTTTAATTCTTATTACTGCACTTGTATTTTCTATGTATCAGGAAACACCGGGACAGCGCAAAAAAACGAACACGAAACAGACGACGGTTGAAACGAAACCTGTGCCGCCGCAAATCAGCTTCACGGTTTCGATGCCTAAGCCGTGGACGCATCTGCTGGAAGTCGAGATGCGTCTGAACTGGGCGAACGCGCCGGCGCAGGCTGATCTGGTGATGCCGGTCTGGACGCCGGGAAGCTATCTGATCCGTGAATACGCGCGGCACGTCGAAAGTTTTGCGGCGGCGGACGCGGGCGGAAATGCGCTTGTTTGGCGCAAAACGACCAAAAACCGTTGGCAGATTGATACGAAAGGCGCGAGGGAGATCGTCGTTCGGTATAACGTTTATTCGAACGAATTGACGGTGCGCACCAATGAATTGAATGATGGACACGCGTTTTTCACGCCCGCCGCGCTCTTGATGTTTCCGAAAGACCATCTGAAAGCGCCTTCGACCGTCAAGGTTAATCCGTATCAGGATTGGAAGATTGCGACCGGCTTGCCGAAAGTCGCGGGAAGCGAAAATACCTTCCGCGCGGAAAACTTCGATATTCTTTACGATTCGCCGTTCGAGGTCGGCAAATTCAAGGAAGTTTCGTTTACCGTGCAGGGCAAACCGCACCGCTTTGTCGTTGACGGCGAAGGCAATTACGATCTCGACCGGATTGTCCGCGATACGACGAAGATCATCGAGGAATCCTATAAGATTTTCGGTGAACTGCCGTATGACGATTATCTTTTTATCCTGAATTTACGCGGCGGCGGCGGACTCGAACATCTGAATTCGACCGCGCTGCAATGGAATCGCTGGGGCTTTACGGGAACGCGCCACAACGATTTTATGTCGCTTGTCGTCCACGAATTTTTTCACGTCTGGAACGTCAAACGCCTGCGTCCCGATACGCTCGGACCGTTTGATTACGAGAACGAAAATTACACGAAGCTGCTCTGGGTTGCCGAAGGCGCGACCGCCTATTACGAATCGGTTATTTTGCAGCGTGCCGGGATTATTACCGTCAAAGAATTTCTCGACGGCAAAGCCGCGCAGATTCAATCGCTTCAGGAACGCCCCGGCAGATTTGAAACTTCGCTCGAAGAAGCGAGCTTCGACGCGTGGATAAAATATTACCGGCAGGACGAAAACGCGATCAACAATCAGGTTTCGTATTACGATAAAGGCGAACTCGTCAGTTTTTTGCTCGACGCGGAAATTCGTGCGGGATCGAAAGGCACGAAATCTTTGGACGATGTGATGCGTTATCTGAACGAAGAATTTGCGAAGAAAAACAAAAACTTTACGCCCGAAGATTATCAGAAAATTTCCGAAACGATGGCTGGCAAGTCCTTGGAAGATTTCTTTGCAAAATACGTTCGCGGACGCGCCGAGATTGATTACAATGCGATTTTGAGCGGTGTCGGCTTGCAGTTAAAAGATAATAAAGGACGCGAAACGACGTATCTCGGCGCGAATCTGCGGCAGGACGGCGACCGTCTGACGATTGCGTCTCTGCCGAAAGAAACGCCCGCGTATGAACAGGGCTTGAACGCGAACGATCAGATCGTCGCCGTTGACGGAGTCCGCGCCAACCAGACGTTTTTGGGGAATTACATCGGCGAAAAGAAAGTCGGCGATAAAATTCGTTTGACGATTTTTCGTTTCGACCAGCTCCGCGATATTGAGATCACGCTCGGCGGACGCGCGCGGTCGGCTTACACGGTTGTCGCGGCAGACGCGCCGACCGATGAACAGAGAATGATCTATAAAACATTTCTCAATGCGGATTTAAAGTGAAAAATAAAGTGAAAAGGTGAAAAAAATAAAGTGAAAAGGTGAAAAAGTATTATTTATGTTCAAGCAAAATTTTACCCTTTTTCACCTTACAGAAATATGCGAATTACCAAGAAATTAATAGTTTTTGCCTTACTGCTTTCGACGGCGGCGTGTCAGAGAAATATTTTCGACTCGCCGACGGTTGCGCCTTCCGCTTTGCGCGATGTTCCTGCTTTGAGGTTGAGTTTCCGATACGAGGCTGATGTTCCCGCGCCTTCCGATCCGGCGCAGGCGGCGCAGGCGGAAGAGAAAAACGCGGCGGTGCAGGCGGATTTCGATGCCAATCGCCCGCAGGAAATTCTCGTTAAAACGATTGTTTCGCCGAATAAACAGCGGATTCTGACGGTTTACCAACGGCTCGGCGATCCGGACGCGTCGTTTCGGCTTGATATGTATTCGGGCGATGCCGGGTTTTTGCGCCGCGTTTCGCCTGAAACGATGACGGTTGATTTTCCCGACATCATCGTCTGGTCGCCCGATTCGGCGAACGTCGCGTTTGTGGCGATCGCGCGCGAAGGCGGACTGAACAGCCTGACGCCTTTGCCGAATACGAACGCGAATACCAATTCAAACACGGCTTCAAACAGCGCGGCGAATGTTAATGCAAATGTCAATGCGAACGTGGATGCAAATACGAATGCGAACACGGAAACTGTGCCGGTTGCTGCGCCCGCGCCGCTCGGCGATGCCGCGCCGAATGTCATTACCTTTCGCACCGAGCAGATTTATATCTGCAATTCCGAAGGACTTGACGTGAAACCGATCACGCAGAACGAAGGTTTGATCTATTATTATTTCGTTTGGTCGCCCGACAGTTCGATGCTCGTATCTCTAGCGGCGACCTATCAGGAATGGCGCGTTTTGCAAGACCGCGCCGATCGGTCGGGCGAAGTTTTCGTGCCTTTGGGCAGACCGCGCATCGTCGAGAAAAACGGGCGCGAACGCCGTCTTGACGATAATCTGACTTCCGTCAGACCAGTCTGGTCGCCCGATTCGGCGAAAGTCGCGGTCGGTTACAATTCCGATAATAAGCCGACGCAGATCCGCATTTACGACGCAATCGGCGATC
Organism: Pyrinomonadaceae bacterium; assembly: GCA_022843305.1. Classification (GTDB taxonomy): domain Bacteria; phylum Acidobacteriota; class Blastocatellia; order Pyrinomonadales; family Pyrinomonadaceae; genus JAFDVJ01. The sequence goes on from JALHNX010000026.1 coordinate 4,114, forward strand.
AACCGACGCAAGCCGCGATTCCGCTTCGCAATCAGCTTTTGATTTCGTCGCAAGCCTTTGACCAGAAGATCAATAACGAACAGAATCCGCAAATCGCCGCGAACACGGAAACGAATGCGAACACCAATCCGGCAAATCCTTCGATGACCCTGCCCGACGAACGGACGCTCGTTTCGTTTCAGCCGGTCATCGCGCTCGAATGGTCGGCGGAAAATATGCTTTATTTTCAAACCGGCTATGTCAAAATTTACCGCACCGGCGACGGCGCGCGCAGTTCGCTGCGCTGGCATCGGCTGGTTTTAAGCCCGCAGGCGACGGCGATCAAATAGTTCCAAGTTCCAAGTTAAAAGCGACTGACTTGGAACTTGGAACTTGGAACTTGGAACTTGGAACTAAGGTGAAATTATGAATTATCAAACAATATCCGATATTTACGAAGCGAACGATAAGGTTCGCGCAAAACTGAAAGGCATCGTGGGAAATTTGAGCGACGAACAGACGAATACTCTGCCCGACGGCGAAAAATGGACGGTCAAGGAATTTGTCGAACATATCTCGATTGTTGACGAAGGCATTATGCGGATTTCCGCCAAAATGCTCAACGCGGCGAAGGATAACGGCAGGAAATCGGACGGCTCGGCGAAGTTTTCCGAAGACTTTATGCAGAAGATCGCGGGCAGCCGCGACGCGAAGTTCGAAGCACCCGAAAGAGTGCGCCCGACCGGAACAAAATCAATCGCCGAATCGCTGGCGAAAATGGACGAAACGCGCGAAAAGCTCGAAGAACTACGCCCGCTTTTTGAATCGGTCGAATGCGCGGACGTGAAATTTCCGCATCCGGCGTTCGGCGATATGACGGCGCACGAATGGCTCGCCCTGCTCGGCGGTCACGAAGCGCGGCACATCAAACAAATCGAAAACGTGCTGGCAAAAATTAAATAGGTTTTGGGTTTTGGGTCTTTGGTTTTTGGTTTTAGTTCGAAGTTCGTTCAATCTTAAATCTTAAATTTGAAACCAAAACCAAAAACCAAAGACCCAAAACCAAAATAAACAAAAAAAGCCCTGACTGCGAGGAGGGCAAGCAGTCAGGGTTTAGTTGTCCAAACGGGTGCTTCCTTATTAATCTATATATTATTGCCGGAAGCACTTACTTGGACGACAATTTTATACTTTTTGTTGCCTGAAACTATCAGGAAATTTCGGAGTTAAGGCTTTATGACGGATGAAGCCGTAACTCTGAACCTTTTTAGCGAACCGTCGGAATATCGCCCGTTAAACCGAAATGTCTGAACTCGTAAGTGTTGTCAACACTTCGCCAGATATACCAGTCGCCGGTCGAAGGACGGAACACTGCAATGTCGGTTTTGCCGTCGCCGTCATAGTTTCCGACAACCGGAATATCTTCCGCGATACCGAATTGGCGAATGTCGTAACCACCGTCGCCCGATTTCCAGATATACCAAACGCCGGTCGAAGGACGATAAACCGCCACATCGTCGCGTCCGTCGCCGTCAAAATCGCCCTTCACGGGTTTGTCGCCCGACAGACCGAAGCGGACGATGCCGATGCTGCCCGACGCGCTGTTGATCCAATACCAAACGCCGGTCGAAGGACGGAACACCGTGATGTCAGCCTTGCCGTCGCCGTCCATATCGGATGAGAGCGGAATGTCTTCCGAGATGCCCCATTGAACGATCTGATAGCCGGTTCCGTTGCTCTTTTGAACATACCAGATGCCGTTTGACGGGCGGAAAACCGCGATGTCGTTGCGTCCGTCGCCGTCGAAATCGCCGCGCACGGGCGTGTCGGTCGAGAATCCGAACTGCGTCGAGAAAACACTGCCGTCCGAACTGTTATTGATTTCCCAAACCGCGAAACCGTTGACGTTGCGCAGAACCGCGCGGTCGGTTTTGCCGTCGCCGTCGTAATCAGCCGAAACGGGCGTGTCTGCTGCCGTGCCGAAGTTCGCCGCCGAAAAACCTTCGCTGTTCTGCGAAAACCACGTGCCGGTCGAAGGTCGGAAGACCGCAAAATCGTTGCTGCCGTCGCCGTCAAAGTCCGCGCGGTGCGAATCGTTTAAGATTACTCCCGCAACTTCGCCCGCCGGATTGTTGGCGCTGCCGATAACCGCCGTCCACGAACCCATCCGAAGAAGCTGAACCTGCTGCGGCGTCACGCTGACGGTCGTCGGCGGAAAATTTCCTTCGCCTTGGGGGCTTGGAATAACGCCTAAGTCGGCAACCGTCGTTGTCGTTCCGGCAATGACGACCCGAATCACAGCAGAAGTCTGCGCACTCGTAAAGCGGTTGAATTCGCCCGTGATCGTCGCCTGCGTTTCGTCCGCGTTTAGAAGAACTTTGATCTCGCCGATCGCATTGGTCGTCACCGGCGGAGCAACCCGCGCGCCGCTCAGATGACCTTCAAAATATCTGCCTTGCGGTGTTCCGGTCGGCGTTGGCAGCGGACTGCCGTTGGTTGCAAACGTTCCCGACAAAATCGTCGCCGAGCCGTTTTTAACTTCAATCGGCATTCCGTTCGTAATCACCGGAACATTGTCGCCGCGGTCTGAACGCAGCCGTAATCTGCCTTCGCCGCCGCTTTCCATCACGAGGTTTCCAACCGCCGCGCCGTTTACCGAAACATTCAGCGATGTGCCTGCCGGAAGATTGACCTGAAAGACACGCGCTTCGAGTTCGGTGCGGCTGCTGTGCAGCTCGTATTCCGCATAACCGCGCGGCAGTGCGCCGTTGATCGTCGCGCCGCTTAAAATCGCAAACGGATTGCCCGAACCCGGCGAAGCGCTCGGCGACGGTGACGGCGAAGGATTCGGCGAACCGGTCGGCGATGCCGTCGGTGAAGGATTCGGTGAGCCGGTTGGTGATGCCGTCGGTGAGCCGGTCGGAGTTCCGCTCGGCGATGCGGTCGGTGATGCGGTCGGTGTCGGATTCGGTCCGCCGCCGCCGAAAACGCCCGCGACCAAAACCGTACTGCCGCTGCGGACTTCGACGGTCGAGCCGTCAGTAGTTGTCGGGACGGTTTGCCCGTCTACGGTGCGGAGTTTTAATCTGCCGCGCTGATCTGCCTCTAAAATTACCGCGCCGACCGAATTTCCGTCAACGATTGCGTTCAAAGAAGTTCCCGCCGGAAGATTGACATCTTCGATCTCGACTTCGAGTTCGCGCTGACCGCTTTCATAAAGCTGCCATTCCGCCGCGCCGTGCGGATTGATGCTGCCCGTCGGCGAAACCAAATTCGCCGTTCTGACGACGATCGGCATCGAATCGCCGTTTGCCGAAACTTTGTTCTGTAAAATAAACGGTAATGCGACCCACGCAAAAACCGCGATGAATACTATTGATATTTTCCAAATTTGCCCATGACTTCTATCTTTTCGCATTTTGATTTTTTCCTTCCTGTATTATTTCGTTTCTCTGATTTTTATTCTTCAAACAGTGGTTATTCACGAATACAGTGCGGACAAAGACATTAAAAAGACAAAGGCGAAAAATATTTTAGAAAATAAAAAAAGCCAACCCGCTAAGATTGGCTTTTGATTCGGGTTTTAATCACAATTACTTCAAGACGAAATTCTCGAATCCCGAATTTATATTGGCAGTTGCAGGAACCGGGCAAGTAAAATTGTCGGTAACGGCGCATAAAGCGTCAATTCTATATAATCTTACTTCGCCCCACGGCGGAAGGAAATCCCATCTTTTATTAACCGCAGTTTCTTCTATATGATCAAGCAGTTCGTGCGGCGTCGCAAATCTTGTCGGGTAACGGGCTTTGACCAAAGCCGTGACACCGGCGACAATCGGCGCCGCCATCGAAGTTCCCGACCACATTCCGTAACGCCCGCCCGGAATTGCGCTGATAATTTCTTCGCCCGGTGCGGTGACATCAACCCATTGTCTTCCGTAAGAACAAAAATCGGCTAACATGTCATATCTGGTGCTGGCGCCGACCGAGAGCATTCCGTCGGCAACTTCGGCGGCAGGATAAATTCTGGCGTTATTGCCGCCATTTCCCGAGGCGACCGAAACGGCTAAACGCCGCGTCCCGATTTCGGGAAAAGTCGTGCCGGTCGGAGTCGTGCCGACATCAACGCAATCGAGCAAATCCTTTAAAAGCCGGACACTTTCGGGATAACCGACGCTCAGATTGGCGACATCCGCGTTATGATTTGCCGCCCAGATTAATGCCGCTGTAATCCGCCAAAGTTCGCCTTCGCCGTGTTCGTCCAAAATCCGCAACGGCATAATTTTCACGTCCGGCGCGGTCAGCGCGACAATTCCTGCGACGTGCGTGCCGTGTCCGAACGACGGATTTTGATGCAGAATTCCTTCTTCGCTCGGGTCATTATCGCCCTCGACAAAATCCCACATATCGTTTTGGGCAACCAATCTTCCCGCAAAAGCCGGGTGATTTAAATCAATTCCGGTGTCGAGAACGGCAACGACAATCGGTTCATTGTTGTCAACTCTTTTCCCGCGTGTTCCGCCAGCCGCGAAAGCCGCATTCAAACGTATTCTGTCGGGAAACCATTGCCTCGCGTAACCTTTCGCACTGCCGCCGACCGACCACGACCGACCGACCGACCACGAGCGTCCCTGCGTCCAATTTAAACCGATTCTTTCGCTTTGTGAGAGCTTGCGGTTAACTTCACGATAAATAATTCGCAAGTCGCCCGCCATTGCCGTTACAACCTGTGGCGGCGTTTGCCCGTTCGTAATTTGCAGAAGATAAACAGCCGGGTTGGCAACCTGCCCGAGCGGTTTCCCGCTTAACCCATACTGCGCGGCGACTGCCGGCAGATCCGCCGAATTTACCAGCTGAACGATTACCTGATCGGGAACATAATCCGCGCTGCCCTGCGCGAAAACGCTGCTGAAAAGAATAAAAACGGAAAGCGCGGTAAAAAAGGCTCTCAGCCTAAAATCTTTTATAAATCCTTTCATTATGACCCCGTAAAATATGAATATCTGCTTTTCAGCCGGTTACACAGTGACAGAAATTCTATCAAAAATACACGCGCCCGCAAATTATTTTCCGATCAGCGCAAAAGGCGACCAGAAATAAGGATGAGTGCCGTTTTTTATAAAACTTAGCTGTGCCGCTCTTAAGGATGCCGCAACTGATTCGCCGCGTTGCAAATTCGTGTAAAAATCCTTCATTAAACGCGTCGTCGCCGCGTCGTTGACCGTCCAAAGACTCAAAACCAAAGACTTTGCGCCCGCCGAAAGAAAGCCGCGCGCCAGACCTAAAATCTCATCGCCCGCGAAAATCTTGTTCAAGCCCGTTTCGCAGGCACTCAGAGTAACAATTTCAGCCTTTAATTTCTGGGCGCAAATATCGCGCACCGTCACAAAGCCGTCCGCCAGATGGAGGCTCGAAAACATCGGGTTATCAGGGCGAAACTGTCCGTGACACGCGAGATGCAAAACATCGAAATCAGCCGCGTTCGCCGTGTAGTTTGAAAAATTCGCCTCCGCGCCCGTCAAAGTTTTCGCGTCCGCAAAAATCTTTTGCAATGTTTCGATTTCTTGATTGACGAGCGGAATTTTTTCGTCGGCAAAGCCGATCAGCAATGCCTTTTCAATATTTTTCGCCGCTTTTCCCTGCAAAAATTGCCAGACCTTCGCGCTCGGCGTGTAAACGACTTCGCGGGTTTCGATTAAATATTTTTCACTCTTCAAAGCGTGAAACGGAACATAATGCAATGCGCCGACCGGAACGACGATTAAATCGCGCCCGCCGATAAAATTTTCAAGCGGACGAACGAGCTTTTCATATAGTTTTTGCAAATAAAAATCCGCGCGGTTTTTGAGTTCGTTAATAAAATTACCGAGATTTTTCGCGCCGTAACGAAGTGCGCCGAACTGAAACTGCAAGCCTTCAAGGAGTTCGAGAATTTCAGCTTCTTTCGCCAAATCGGCGAAATATTCGATTTTTTTCTCGCTGACGGCAAAGGCGGAAATCGCGCCGTCAAATTTTACGAATTCGATGAAAGATTTTTGTTTGCCGAGCAATTTTTGCAGAGATTTTATGTCTTGCTGTTCACCGAAGGTTCGGCGGCTCGCCAAATCTTTTGCGACATTCGGGCGCGTGCTTTCGATCTGCCGCATCACGTCGGCGATCTCTTTTTCGCGCTTTTTGATCTCTTTTTGCAAATCTTCGAATTCGCCCGCTTCGGCGCGATTCAGACGGCTGTAAAACCAGTTTAATTCTTCGCGCAGTGCGGCGAGTTTTTTTGAAAGTTTCGTCGGTTTTTCCGCTGCGGCGGCAGAATAATTTCCGTTCAAACTTTCCGAAAGCGTCCGCGCCCGCGCTTTTTCGATCATCAGAAACGCTTTTTCAAGTTTGTTTTCCGAAAGATAGATTTTCGCTAAGTTTTGATACGGCGCGATTTTGTTCGCCAGAAACGCCATCCGAAATTCTTCCGCCGGAAGCGGCGCACGAAGCGTTTCGATCATTCGGATAGCACGTTTAAAATAGTTTTTGGCTTTCCGCCGTTCAGTTTGAAGGGCGAGATTGCCGAGCGAATTTAAACAAATTTGCGCGAGATTCGACTGCTCGTTTTTCACGCTTTCGGAAAAAGTTCCGGTCAGAATTCTTTCGGCAGATTTATTTTTTCCCAAAAGCCGCAGCGTTTCGCCGCGCAGCCACTCGGCAAAGAGTTTTTGCCGCCGGTTTTCACTTTTCCTTAAAATTTTTTCGGCTTCGCGGACAATTTTGAGCGCGGTTTCGTATTGCCCACGCGAAATTTCAAGACTTGCTTCGGTTAATTTAACGGCTGCCGCGCCGTTCGGATTTTTTTCCAGAAAAAACAACCGCGCGGATTTTTCGAGTTCAATTTTGGCTTTTTTGAAATCATTTTTGAGCCACGCGGTTTTGCCGAAATTTGCGCGCGCGCGGGCTTCTTCGCCCTGTAGTTTTAGTTTTTTGAGCGTTTCGGAAACCTTTCCGTAAATCGCGGCGGCTTCGTCCGTCAGGTTCAATTCGAGATAAATATCGGCGATTTCGAGTTCGGCAATTGCCGTCTGATGCGGCATTTTCAGTTCCTCGTATTTTTGCCGCGAAAATTCGAGATAGCGCAATGCTTCGTCGAACCGCCCGCGAAAAATTGCCAAATTTCCCAGACTCGCTTCGATTTCCGCGACCGTGACGAGCATTTTTTCGGCAAGCGCGTTTTCGAGCGCGAGCGCGTAAAATTTCTCGGCTTCGTGAAAATTATTAAGCTCGGCATAAGTATTGGCAAGACTGTTATCGCTCATTGCCAGTTCGGTTTTGTTACCGATTTTGATAAATCTTCGGCGCGCCGAAAGATAGAATTTTTCCGCCTCGGATTCTTTGCCCTGCCGCGCGACGATGTTGCCGAGATTTTTTTCGATCTTTCCGGCGGCAAGCTCGTCGCCGCAGTTTTCAAAAACTTTGAGCGCTTCGCTGCCGCATTTAATCGCTTCTTTATATTTTCCCAACAGCGCGAGCGCGATGAGTTTGGCAACCTGTGTTTGCGCTGCTTCGCGCATTTGTCCGAGGTTTCGGAAAATTGCGGCGGAAGATTCGAGATTTTCAAGCGCCGCGATGAGCTTGCCTTTCGTTAATTCGGCAATTCCCGCGCCCCACAGCCACAAAGCCTTCACTTCATCCGTTTGCTTAAATTTACTTAAACTTTTAAGCGCGAGCGCCGCCTTTTGAGTTCGGTTCGGCGAAGCACTCCATGCGGTCTGGCAAATATCTTTCAAAAGTTGCGCAAGCCGCGCATCGGCTGATTTTTCATTGGCGAGAAGCAAAAGTTTTCTTTCACTTTCGGTTTCGGCGTTGATCAGCGCATTAACGATTTTTCGTGACGGCGGCATTCGGTTATTCTAACCCAAATTTATTTACTGCAATATCGCAAAAAACTGCGTATAAACGAAAAGCGACAGAAAAATAAATTTTCTGTCGCTTTTCACTATGTTTCTCTCACCCCCGAAAGAGAAACATTAGCCGATTTTGATGTTTTCAATAACGATTTCTTGGTCTTTAAAGATTAGTGATAAAGTATATTTACCTTTCGCAATTTTTTCAAATGAAAATTCGCTTAATTTATTCGATTTCACCGTAAAATTTTTACTTTCGTTAAAAAGTTTTATTTCCGCTCCGGCAAAGTCTTCTCCGAGAACTTGTCCGCGAACCTTAAACCCTTTATTTACTTTGCTGATTCGCAAATCAATCTGATATTCGCCCGCGCCGAAAAGCAGCTGGCGAACTTGCGAAACGGAAGCCGAACGCTCGCCGAAAACCGCCTTATCCGGCGATAAATCAACCTGCAAAACCGCAAGAACTTTCCGGACGAGCGATTTTTTCGGTTCGGCGGCGCGTGTGCGGAAAAGATTTTTCGACCAATTAACCGCATCCGCCGGCGCATCAGCCGAATTATCGGTTTGCATCAGTCGGACGATTTTGTTGAGTAAATCTTCGTTGTTCATTGTTCCTGTAAAATTCATTGCGCTAAATGCCTCACATCCGAACAGTGCAAATAATTTTATAAAAAAGACATTTCAAAGTTTAAAAGTGAAAAAGTTTAAAAGGGAAAAAGTTTGGTTTGATAATTTGAGAGATGTTCGATAAAAACAGCTTTTTCACTCTTTCACATTTCCACTTTTTCACTTTGAAACTTTTTCACTTTAATATTTTTGCGAGTTTTTGCAGACAGCGCGAACGCAGCGGGCTGATGCTGGTTTCGCCGACCCCGATTGCCCCCGCAACTTCCGCATAAGAAGCCGCCGAATCGCGCAAATAAATCATCGAAAGAATCTTTTGACAGCGTTCTTCAAGTTCTTTTAGCGCGGCGCGAATCTGGTGCTGCTGTTCGAGTTCGATCAAAACTTCATCGGCAAGCGGCGAAGCGTCCTTCAAACCCGCCATCTCGAGTTCCATTTCCTCTTCGGTTTCGGGCGCATAAAAACCTTTCGCGCCGCGCACGATGCCCCAGGTTTTAAATTTCGCGGTCGTCACCATCCATGAACGAATTTTCTCGGGCTGTTCGATCTCGTCCAATTTTTCAAACAGCGTCAGAAAAACTTCCTGAAAAACGTCCGCCGCCTGTTCTTCAGATAAACCGGCGCGGCGCGGAATCGTGATGATCAGCCGCTGGTAACGGTCAACGAGCGTGTTCCAAGCCGTTTCGTCACCGCGCCGGCACGCCGCAACGAGTTCGGCATCGGTTTTTTCCAAACTCTTGGCGGAAAAATTTATTTGTTCAGAGGTAATGTCGGTCACGGTTAAGAGTTTTGAGTCCCGCCTTTAGGCGGCTAAAACGCGCCGTTGCGCCATCGTTTTCGGCTGTCGCTAAAGCGCGGACTCAAAACAAAAAATTATTTAGCCTGCGAAGTCATTTTCAGTTCCGCCAGCAGGTCGTTCGCCGTCCAGTCGCCGCCGCCGAAGATTTTCGTTACTTTGCCTTCGGGCGAAATGACGGCGGTGCGCAGATTGTGATTGATCTGCGTTTTATCGTTCTCGTCAATTCTATAGTCGAGACCGAAAAAATCGGCGATGACGCGGACTTCCTTGTCATTTCCGACCGCCAATTGCCAGACCGAAAAATCCGGCTTCGCGTCTTTGCCGAGATAGCCTTGCCCGTATGAGCGAAGTTTTTCGGGCGTGTCGTTTGCCGGATCGAACGAAATGCTCAAAAGACGAATATTGTCTTTCAGGTCTGAATTCATGACCTGCAAAGCCGCGTCCGAAAAATTCGTTGACATCTTGATGCAGAATTCCGGCAAAGGACAGCGCGCGTAAATGAACGTCAGCGCCCACGCTTTGCCCTTATAATCTTTGGTCGAAATGCGTTTGCCGTCCTGATTTGTCAATGTAAATTCGGGAATTTCCTTGCCGATCTGCGCGAAACGTTCGTCAACCGGCGGGGCGGGCAGATTAGGGTCGGGCGCAAGCACGAGCGCGATGTTCTCTAACCAGTAAGGCTCTTTCGCGGTTTCGTCAACCACTAAATCGGCGTTGCTGATCTCCGCTCCCGGCTTTAAGTCTTCCCATATCCAATCGGCGCGAATCGGAAAATCCATCGTCATCCGCGGCATATAACCTTTGATTTCTTCGTGTTCGATGGTCGCCTTTTTCTTTGCCTTGTCAACGGCGATGACCTTGCCTTTCAACGTGTAACGCTTCGCCTCAGCCGATGCCGGCGGTGGCGTTTCGGTTTTCTGGCAAGCGGTAAAAAGTAAAATTATGGATAAAAATAAAATTATGTAACGCATAAAACTCAATTTTGCCTGTAAAGAGATTTTAACGCAAAGGCGCAGAGACGCAGAGACGCAAATGGTTTTAAGTAAAATCTTCGCGTCTTCGCAGCTTTGCCCCTTTGCGTTAAAAAGTTTGTCTCGCTTTCAGATTTTCGTCATAAAATACCCGGTAAACGCGGTAGTTCGCCATTACTTTGTAGGCGTAATCCTTTGACTGCGAAAAGACGATTTCGGGAACGTAGCGGTCGGGCGAATCCGATTTCGAGCGCAAAAGCCAGCGCCGGACATTGTCTTCGCCGCCGTTGTAGCTTGCCGCGACCGCCGCCGATTGGTCGGGAAACATTTTATAAAGATTTCCGAGATACTGCGAACCGAAAAGAATTGCGGTCGGCGGATGATAAAGCTCGTCCTGCCGGAAATTTTCGCGGTTCAATTCACCGGCGATGCGGTTCGAGGTCGTCGAGATGAACTGCATCAGCCCGCGCGCCGCCGCGACCGATTTGACATCGGCGCGGTAACGCGATTCCTGACGCATTATCGCTAAAACAAAACGCGGGTCAACGCCGCGCACGGGCGCGTATTTAATGAGCGAATCGGTGTATGGCGCGGGATATAAAAGTTCAGCCTGATCGCGCGGCATCAGTTCGATCTGAAAATCCGCCGGAACATTTCGCCAGAGCGGTTCGATAAAGGCGACCGCGCGATGCGCCATCTCGCCGCGTTTATAGAAAACCGCGAGCGTGTAATTTAAATCGCTGACTGCCGCGTTTCCGGCTTTTTCGAGTTCCGGCGTGCCTTCGTCATAAAGACCCAAAAATAATAATTCGTCAGCGAGATTTTGATGACGATTGGCGGAAACTTCGCGTTTTTCGCGCAAAATCTCTTTACGTCCTAATTCCAACAGTTTAAAGCCCGGAACTTTTTGAAAATCCGGCAACGTCGCGTAAGCCTTTTTGACGATTTCGAGCATTTTTGTGTGCGTTTCGGGATTAATATTCAGACGCAGAACGTCTTGCGCCGCTTTTCTCTGCGCTTCGGCGTTGCGGACTTCGATGTTTTTCGTCAGTTCTTCGATTTTTCGCCCGATAACCGGCGCGGCTTTTTCATTGATTGCGAGCAGTTTTAATCTTTCCGTCGCCCGCCAGCCGTAATATTCGTTGCGCCCGTCGGGAATCGAAAGATAAACGTCCATCGCTTCCTGAAATCTTTGCAGATTTTCGAGCGCGAAGCCTTTCATAAAAGTAATTTCCGCTTTATTCGTTCCGCCCGGAACGCGTGTTCCGCCCAAATCCGCAAAAGTCAGAAGTTTTTCCGCGTCCGTCAAAGCGTTTTGCCAGTCGCTCTTCGCAAGGCGAATCCGCAATTGTGAAAAAAGCGCGACCGCTTCGGGCAATTTTCCGCGAAAAACTTCCTGTGTTTTCGCCGTCCATTTGAGTGCTTCCGTGTCTTCGCCCACGTCGCGCAGAACGTCAACGATATTCAGGTAAGCGCGTTCGAGATTGTCGGCATCCGCGTATTTTTCGATAAATTTCTGGTAGCGCGTCACGGCTTCGCGCGGTTTGCCGACCCGCGAATATGCGGACGCGGCTTGGCTCAAAGCGTCCTTTGAGATCGGCTGGTCGGGAAATTGTTCCTGCACACGCTCGAACCAGCTGATCGCTTCGACAAAATTTCCTTCCTGCGCGTAGCCGCGACCGATCTGATAAAGCGCGTCCGTGACGTGCGCGCTGTTTGGATGATTTTTGACGATTGCCTGATAATGCAGCCGCGCATCCATAAAATCGCGGTTAAACTGGTAGATCAATGCGCGTCGGAGATGTTCGAAATCCGGCAGATTCGGCGCAGTCTTGCCAAAATTCTCGCCCGCGTCGAGTCTGTCCAAACCTTTCGCGCCCGCCAGCGCAAAATCGTCGGGCTGTCCGGGATTCGGCAGGTTGTTTGCCAATTTCGTGAAGGCTTCGCGCGCTTCCGCCGTTTTTCCGCTTTGCAGATAGGCTTCGCCGAGCAAAACGAGATTTTCCCGATAACGCGGATTTTTTTCGAGCGGCGTTTGATTGCCCGCCGGCTTTTGATTTGAGACGGCGGTTTGCAGATCGTTTAAATGCCGAATTGCCGTGTCGTAATTTTTGCTTTCAAAATAGCTTCGCGCGAGCCGTGTTTTTACCGCATCAGCCATCAAACTGTCAGGCGCAAGCGTTAAAATCTCCTGCAAAAAAGTTCTTTCAAGCATTAAATTTCCGCTCGAACGCGCAACCAGTGCGAGATGCCAAAGCGCGTATTCGCGCAAAACCGAATTGCGGCTAACGACCGATTGATAGTTCGCCATCGCTGCGGCAAAATCGCCATTTTTTTCGGAAATCCGCGCCAGAAGATAATCGTAATTGTTGATCTCGAAAAGCTTTTTATCGTTTTTCTTAATGGTTTCGAGTTCTTGAGCGGCGGTTTGATAATCGCGGTTTTCGATTGATTGAAGAATTTTCCGGTGCGTTTCCGCCGGTGTCTGCGCCCAAACATTGACGGAAAAAAGCGCGGTCAAGACGAAAAAAAATGCGTTTGAAAGTTTCATTAAACGCATTTTAACTTTATTCGCCCGAAGAAAAAAGGGATTAGGTCAAGGCATTGCGACGACACTGCTCCGAACATTTGAAAAACTGACCGGAATATCGCCTGCCGTGCCGTAATAGAAAACCGACATTCTGCCCGAAATCGTTTCTTTGACATACCAAACGCCGTCGCGGAAAATTCCGAGATCCGTTAAACCGTCGCCGTTGTAATCAGCCGGAACGGGATAATCCCTGTGCAGCCCGAAGCGGAAAGTGTAAATTTCGTTCGTCGCGCTGTCCTGAATAAGCCACGTTCCCTGACGGTAAACGGCAAAATCGGCTTTTTCATCGCCCGTATAATCGGCGGGAACGAGCAGATCGTAACCCGATTCGCCGAAAACCGAGGTTTTCCGGCTTCCGTCTGAACTTTGCAGAACATACCAACGATTTTCAGAGGGACGAAAAACCGTAAAATCGGTTTTGCCGTCGCCGTCGTAATCAGCCGGAACGGCAACGTCGCCCGCTTTTCCCCAATTAAAATACTCGGCGTGATCGGAACTGTAGCCTTTTGAAGATTTCAAAACATACCAAACACCGCTCGTCGGTCGCCAGACGGCGAAATCAGCCTGCCCGTCGCCGTCGTAATCCGCCGGCAGCGGTTCGTCGTCAATGTAGCCGGTTCCGACAAAAGTTCGCGTTCCCCAATTGACGATCTGATATTGCCCGTCACGGCTTCGGAGAACATACCATGTGCCGGTTTCGGGTCGCCAGACGGCAAAATCGGTCAAGCCGTCGCCGTCGTAATCCGCCGGAACCAAACGGTCGGAAGCCAGACCCCAACGCGCCGTCGCCGAGGTTTGCGATTCCGAGGAAAACGAATACCAATTTCCTTCCGACGGTCGAAAAACGCCCAAATCGGCTTTTGAATCGTAGTCGAAATAAGTCTGCCCATTGGCGCTCGCGCAGCCGAACAGAACGAAAAAAACCGAAAGTAAAAACGTTTTTGTGAATAACAGGGCAAATGTTTGCATAAATACTCTTACAAAATAATCCGATTAAAATTATCGAATGTATGGAAATGTCGCATTGAACCGCTTTCCACAACAGACACGCAATTTAAGTGCCTTTTGCATTAAAATTTTCGTTTCACAAATTGGAAACTGACAATTAACGGAAAATTCCGTAAAATCGAAAGTTTATGACAGCAAGAATTTTGAGCGGAAAAGAAATTGCCGAACAGATAAAACGCGAAGTCGCGGAAGAAGTCCGCGGTTTGGTTGAAAAACACGGCTTTCGTCCGTGTCTGGCGGTTGTCCGCGTCGGCGAAGACGCGGCATCGGCGGTTTATGTCGGAAGCAAGGTCAAAACGAGCGAAGAACTCGGGATGATTTCCGAGCATCATCATCTTCCGGCGGAAACTTCGCACAAAGAAGTTTTGAAGTTAGTGAAAGACTTAAATAACCGCGATGATGTTGACGGGATTTTGGTGCAGTTGCCTTTGCCGGAACAGATTGACGAGCGCGAAATTCTCGAAGCGATCAATCCCCAAAAGGATGTGGACGGTTTTCATCCAATCAACGTCGGCAAACTTTCACAGGGTCAAAAATCGCTTGTGCCTTGCACTCCGGCGGGCGTGATCGAGATTTTGAAACGCTCGAATATTCCAATCGCGGGCGAACACGCCGTCATCATCGGTCGCAGCAACATCGTCGGCAAACCGATGGCGCAATTGCTTTTGCAGGAAAACGCGACCGTCACGATTTGCCATTCGCGCACAAAGAATTTAGCCGAAATCGCTTCAAACGCCGGTATTTTAGTCGCCGCAATCGGTCGCGCCGGATTTGTCCGCGCCGAACATATAAAGACAGGCGCGACCGTCATTGATGTCGGCATCAATAGTGTTTCAAGTGCCGAAATTGCCAAAGAATTATTCGGCGAAGACGAGATCGAAAAACGTCTGAACACGATCATCAAGCGCGGTTTTACGCTCGTCGGCGACGTTAATCCGAAAGAAGCCAAAGAAAAAGCCGCGAATCTTACGCCCGTTCCGGGCGGTGTCGGACTTTTGACCGTCGCAATGCTGATGAAAAACACGGTCGAAGCCGCGCGAAGAAGAAGAGGAATTTAACGCAAAGACGCAAAGGATTTTTAATAAGTTCTAAAAAATAAACAAAAATCTTTGCGCTTTTGCGTCTTTGCGTCTTTGCGTTAAAAAAACAAATCTATGAAATTTTCTGAATATCAAGCAGAAGCAAAACAGACGGCTTTGTATCCGAATCGTTTACAAAATCTCGAATATCCGACGCTCGGACTCGCGGGCGAAGCGGGCGAAGTGGCGAACATTGTCAAAAAAATCCAACGCGATTACGACGGCGAGATCACCGAAGAAACACGCGCCAAACTAAAAGACGAACTCGGCGATGTTCTCTGGTATATTTCCGCCTGCGCCGACGAATTGGGTTTAACGCTCACCGAAATCGCCGAATTCAACGTCGAAAAATTGGCGAAACGTCATAAACGGAAATAAAACTTGGACTATGAATTCTGATGACATAATTGTAACAAATGATTTAGTCGGCAAAGTTAGCGAGGAAGAAGTTGCTGAAGTCAAACAGCTGCTTGGCATAAAGTTTCCCGCCGGGTATAAAGATTTTATTACGAAATTCGGTGAAGGCGCGATGACAGATATTCGGATTTACCCGCCGCACCGAATTCTTCGCGGCTTGAACAATTTTCAAGAGTGGAGAGACCGGATAAAGGAGTATTGGTTTTGGGATTTAAATATTCTTAGTCACGAAAAAGCCCTTGAATGCATTGTTGTTGCGGATACGTTTGACGGTAATGAATTAATATTTCATCCCGAAAATCCCGAAACAATCTATTTTCTTCCGCGACACGATGACAAAATTTATAAGGTTGACGGTTTTTATGAGGCAATGGAATTGTATTGCACTTCGGACATCCTGATACAGCCTTACGACGAAAGAACGTTCAAGTCATTTGATTCAAAAAAATTCGGCAGTTGATATGCTTAAAGTCGGACTCACAGGTTCAATCGCAGTCGGTAAATCTTATGTTTGCGAGGTTTTGCGCGAACTCGGCGTGTTCGTTTTGGATGCCGAC
Organism: Pyrinomonadaceae bacterium; assembly: GCA_022843305.1. GTDB lineage: Bacteria > Acidobacteriota > Blastocatellia > Pyrinomonadales > Pyrinomonadaceae > JAFDVJ01. The sequence goes on from JALHNX010000026.1 coordinate 20,021, forward strand.
CAAACGGCGCGGGAAGTTGTCGCGCCGGGGTCGAAAGGTTTGGTGTTGATCGCCGAAAAGTTTGGCGCAGATTTTTTGTTGCCGAACGGCGAGCTTGACCGCGTGAAAATGGGCGCGATTGTTTTTGCCGACGAAGCGAAACGAGAGCTTCTGAACTCAATCATTCATCCGCTCGTTTTTGAGGCGCAAAACGAATGGCTGATTGAAAAAGAACAAGCAAATCCGCGCGGCGTGGCTGTTATTGACGCGGCTTTGATGATAGAATCTGGAGGTTACAAAAGATTTACAAAACTGGTAGTTGTGTGGTGTCAGCCCGAGATACAATTACAACGCCTGATGCTTCGCAACAATCTAAGCGAAGCGGAAGCCCTCAAACGAATCAGAGCGCAGATGCCGCAGGAAGAAAAAAAACTCTACGCCGATTTTTTGATTGATACGACCGACGGTTTTGAAAATACGAGAAAGCAGACGATTGAAGTTTTCGAGCAATTAACACTTTTAACTTAGATATGGACTTAAGGAAAAGAAGAGGAGATGAGGAGATGAGGAGAAGAGGAAAGCTAATGCGCCCAAAATCTCCTTTTCTCCTTTTCTCCTTTTCTCCTTTTCTGATTTTGCTTTTATTCGCAGTTTTTCTGGCGGCTTGCGGCGAACTCGAAAAGCCAAAAACCAAACCTTTCTACGCGCAGACCGCGCCGCCGCAGAAAAAGGAATTTCGCTGGAGCAACGGCAAAATGCCGAAATCTTTCGATCCGGCGCAAGCAGGCGCGCCGCCCGAAACCGATCTGGTGCGCGCCGTTTTTGAGGGGTTGACCGATACGGATCCGAAAACTTTGGAAGCCGTTCCGGCAGTCGCGGAAAAATGGACAAACTCGGAAGACTTTAAAACGTGGACGTTTAATCTGCGGAAAGACGCGAAATGGTCGAACGGCGAACGCGTTACCGCGCAGGATTTCGTCCGTTCGTGGAAACGTCTGGCGGAGATGGGCGCAAAGATCGCGCATCCGAAACTTTTAGAAAATATCGCGGGAATGCAAATCCTGAGAGAAATTCCGCCTAAATCCATAAATGAAATAAACAATACTTTACTGCCGCCGGCTGCCGTGCAAAATCTGCCGATTTTGAATTCAAACACGAATCCGTCGCCAAAGGTTGAACCGACTCCGCCAATCGAAAAAACTCCTGTCAAACCCGAAAGGGAAACCAAATCTAAACAAACGCCCGAAGTGAAAATCGGCGTTGAAGCCGTGAACGATCTCACGCTGAAAGTTACATTAAATGAAGCCGACAAGGATTTTCCGGCGCTCGTCGCGCATCCGATGTTTCGCCCGATTTACGGCGACGGCAAAGACTTTGAGGACGGAAAATTAAACGCCGCGATTGTTACGAACGGCGCGTTTCGCATTTTTTCGGTCGGTCAGGACGGCATCACGCTCGACCGCTCGGAAATTTTTTGGGGCAAGGATAAGGTCGAGCTTGAAAGAGTTCGTTTCGTGCCGAAGGAAACGGCTGAAAAAGCACTCGAAGCCTATCGGACGGGCGAAGTTGACGCGGTTACGAATGCTGATTTTGCACCGCTCGCCTTGAAACTGCTCGAACCTTACGACGATTTCAAGCGCAAAACGCACAGCGCGCTGAATTTCTACGAGATCAACCGCAACAAAAAACCGTTCGACGACCGCCGCGTCCGCGAGGCTTTGGCGATTTCCATCGAACGCGAACGTCTGACCGAAATCGAGATGGACGGTTCGACGAAACCGGCACTAAGTTTTCTGCCGTTTGACGATGAAAATGTTAAAAAACTCGTGCAGGACAAGGAACGCGCCAAAGAGCTTTTGACGGAAGCCGGATTCGAGGACGGCGAAAATTTTCCGGTCGTCCGGCTGGTCATCAACCGCAACGATGCTCAGCAGCGGATTGCCAAATCGGTCGTCAAAATGTGGAAGCAAACACTCAATATTGACACGGTGATTATTGTCAAAGAAGCGTCGGAGATCGAAATTGCGCGGGCTGCGGGCGAATTCGACATTCTGCGGCGCGGCGTGGTTTTGCCGACAGCGGACGAAACAGCCGGTCTGATGGCGATTTTTGAAAAGGCGGCGCCGCCGAAAACTGACGCTTCTGTAATTGCGGAAAATAATCCGTCGGGCGTGGCAAATATGCAAAACAACTCAAATACGGAATCCAAAGACTCAAACGAAACGCCTTCAAACGGACAGACGGAACCGAATCCGCCGCCGGCAATTGTCGAAACCAAACCGATTTTGACCGAAGCCGAAGCGATTGCCGAAATTCACGCGATTCCGCTGTATTTTCCGACTTCTTATTCGCTTGTCAAGCCTTATATTCAGGGTTTTGAAATAAACACTCTCGACGCGCCTTCGCTCAAAGACGTGAAAATTGATAATAACTGGCAACCGAAAAAGCCGAACGGCGAATCGTAGAATTTGCGATCTTCGATTTGCAGTTTGTGATTTTGCAAGAGTTTTCAGGCTGAAAAAGAAAATAAATTTAGACTTCAAAAACCGAAACCTAAGGCTGAATATCTTGCGTATAAAACTTATAACGTGATAACTTTAGGCAGTTGCTATAATTTTGTCGCGGTTCTCTCCAAGCTAGTTTAGCGAATTTCAACAATCGAAAGTTTCGTCTTTAGGAGTATCGAATTATGACTCGAATCAGTTTTATTCAATTTCGTTCGATTCTTGCAATCGTCGTTTTGGCTTCATTTTTAATCAGCTGCACAACGCAGGCGACAAGCCGTTACTGGGGGCAAACCAAAGCACCGACCGAGCAGGTGATGCGCTATGTTTCGGGCAGCGAACCGGAATCGCTCGACCCGCAGGTACCGACCGGACAGCCGGAAGCCCGTGTTTTAATGGCTTTTTATGACGGTTTGGTCGAATATCATCCGAAGACGATGGACCCGATTCCGGCAATCGCCGAAAGCTGGGAGCCGAGCCCGGACGGAACCGAATATACTTTTCATCTGCGCAAAAACGCCAAATTCTCGAACGGCGAGCCGATCACCGCCAAAGATTTCGTCTATACTTTTCGCCGCGCTTTATCTCCCGAACTAGCCGCGCAAAACGCTTATCTTTCTTACTACATCAAATACGCCGAAGCCTATAATTCCGGTAAATCGTTCGTTCGGGACACGAGCGGCAAATTTCTGCTCGTCAAAGACCTGGAAGAAAAAAAACAAACGCCTGAAGCCGAAAAAAGCGCGACACCGACAATTGAACCGAACAATCCGGTCGAAAATCCTGCGAAAACCGAAAAGATTCAAGCCGATTCCAATAAACCGTCCGTCGTCGAAACCGAGTTTCACAAGATGATTAACGAACCGGAACGCGTAACCGTACCGGGCGACGAAAAAAGCCGGACGGCACTACTCGAAAAAAATCCGAAACTGAAAGCCGCCCTTGAAGGCAAGGAATTGGTGCCGGTTAAAGGCGAGGACATCGGGGTCGAAGCGGTTGACGATTATACGTTTCGCATGAAACTTATTCAGCCCGCGCCCTTTTTCATCGGACTGCTCGGTCATCAGTTTTTCCGCGTTGTGCACGGCGCAACGGTCGAAAAATTCGGCAAGGATTGGACAAGACCGCAAAATATTGTCACGAGCGGCGCGTTCAAATTATCCGTTCACAAACCGTATGACGAAATCATCGCCGTTAAAGACCCGAATTACTGGGACGCGGCAAACGTGCGGCTCGAACGGATCGAATTTTATCCGCTTGAAGAACAGACGACGATGATGAATCTTTACAAGGCGGGCGCGGTTGACGCGACTTACAATCACACTGTTCCGGCGGGCTGGAAAAGTAATGTTAAGCAGTATGAAAACGAGTATCTGAATTTCGCTGAAGTTTCTATCGAATATTACACGATCGCGGTTAACAAACCGCCGATGAACAACGTCAAAATCCGCAACGCTTTCAGCCAGGCGGTCAACCGCGAGGCTCTCGCCACGTTTCGCAAAAACGCTCTGAATCCGCTGATTGATTTCACGCCCGAGGGCGCGTTCCCGAAATATGAAGAAATTCGGAAACGCGTTTATGACGAGCTTTTGAAAAAGGACGGAATGACGCGCGAACAGTGGCAGTCGCAGGCTTTTAATCCGAAACGCGCCTGCGAGATTTTTGAAGAACAAGGCTACAAAGTGCGCGAGAAAAGAGAGGACGGACGTTGCGTTCTCGAAACTGACCCGTCGGTGAAAGGCGCTTTTCCGGTCGCCGAGGTCGAGATTCTTTACAATACCTCGGAAAGCAACAAATCGGTCGCCGAGTTTATACAGGCGCAGTGGAAACAGAATCTGGGGCTCACGCTGCCGCTCAAAAATCAGGAATGGAAAACGTTTTTGAAGGTTCGCAAGGAAGTTGACTACAAAGGCTTCGGACGCGCCGGATGGGTTGGCGATTACATTGACCCGTTCACGTTTTTGAATCTTTTCTACGGCAAAACCAACGACAGCTCAACCGGCTGGCACAAGCCCGAATACGACAAGATGCTTGACGATGCGAACAAGGAACTCGACCCCGACAAGCGGTATGAGATGCTTGCCCGCGCCGAGTATTTTCTGATGAAAGACCAGCCCGTCATACCGTTTTTGACGCAGGAAACAAATTGGATTAAAAAGCCTTATATCAAAGGATTTTATCCGAATCCGGGAACGCTTCACCCGTGGAAATTCGTCTATATCGAGCAGGATCCGAATAAATGGGACACGCAGGTCAAAAACATTATGAAAAATCAGGATCCATGGGTCGAAGAGCAGATCAGCCGTTTGATGAAAACGCAGGAAGATTTTCAAAAATCGAGACAGGCGCAAGAGACCAATACGGCGAAAACCGAGTAATTTTTTTTTGACGCAGAAATTTTATAAGGTTCAAAACGAAAAAACGAAAGTAAAGAGAAAATATGCTAAGTTTCATTATTCGCAGATTGTTGCTGGTTATTCCGATGGCACTGCTGGTCGTAACGGTCACGTGGACGCTGGTTCGTCTCGCGCCCGGCAGTTTCTATTCGGGCGAAAAAACTCTTCCGCCGGCAATCGAGGCAAACATCAAGAAAAAATACGGTCTGGACAAACACTGGCTTGAGCAGTATGGGCTGATGATGTTGAATATCATCCGGCTCGATTTCGGCGATTCGCTCAAATATCCCGACCGGAACGTCAATCAGATCATCCGCGACCATTTCCCGTATTCGGCGACCGTCGGCATTCTGGCGTATCTGCTGGCACTGGCTTTAGGCTTGACAGCGGGAATCGTCGCCGCGCTCAAGCAGAATTCGGCGTTCGATTACGGTTCGATGACCTTTGCGATGCTCGGGCTTTCGGTGCCGAACTTCGTTTTGGGTCCGATTCTGGTGTCGGTGTTTTCGCTCACTTTATATATGTTTCCGCCCGCGCGTTTCGGCGGATTTATGAGTCTTGTCCTGCCCGTCATCACGCTTTCGGCGATTTATATGGCTTACATCGCGCGTTTGACGCGCGCCGGAATGCTCGAAGTGATGCGTTCGGATTATATCCGCACGGCGCGCGCCAAAGGCTTGTCGGAAAAAACCGTTTTGCTCAAACACGGCTTACGCGGCGGTATTATTCCGGTCGTCTCTTTTACCGGTCCCGCGTTGGCTTCGCTGCTTGCCGGAACGGTCGTCGTCGAGAAGGTTTTTGCGATTCCCGGTTTGGGCAATATTTTTATTCAGTCGGTTTTGAACCGCGACGAGCCTTTAATTTTGGGCATCGTCGCGTTTCTTTCGATTTTGATTATGCTTTTCAATCTGGCAGTTGATATTTCCTACGGATTTTTAGATCCGCGCATCCGTTACGAATAAAATTTAGATAAAAAAGGTTATGACAGAAAACACACAGCCAATACAAGGAACATCACTCTGGAAAGATGCCTGGAAACGGCTTTTAAAAAACAAACTCGCCGTTTTCGGTCTGATAGTTCTCGGCATAATGGTGATCGCCGTTCTGATCGGTCCGGCGATCATTCGCTGGACGACCGGTTTTACGGCTGATTATATTCCGTCGGATGTCGGTATCGGCGAGCTGGTCGCATCGTTTCCGCCAAGCTGGCAGCATCCGATGGGAACGGACGAAGCGGGACGCGATCTGCTGGCGAGAGTTTTGCAGGGCGGCAGAATATCTTTGATGGTCGGCATTATCTCGACGATCGTTTCATTGATCGTCGGCGTTTCTTACGGCGCGATTGCCGGTTATATGGGCGGCAAGATTGACAACGTGATGATGCGCTTTGTAGATATTCTCTACGCGATTCCTTATATTCTGATCGTTATCGTTCTGCTTTCCGTCTTCGGCGGACCGAACACGCCCGACTGGATTAAATGGTTGGCGGAACTGTTCGGCGGCGCGGGCAACGCGGGTTTGAGCCAGATTTTCTTGCTGTTTTTTGCGCTCGGACTGGTTTCGTGGCTGACGATGGCGCGCGTCGTGCGCGGGCAGATTCTCTCGCTTAAAAATCAGGAATTCGTTTTGGCGGCGCGGGCGACGGGCGTTTCGACGTTGGGTATCATTTTCCGGCATCTCGTTCCGAACGCACTCGGTCCCGTCATCGTTTACGCTACTTTGACCGTGCCGAGCGTGATGCTTTCGGAAGCATTTCTTTCATTTCTGGGATTAGGCGTGCAGGCGCCGTATGCTTCCTGGGGAAGTCTCGCGGCAGACGGCATCAAAAATATCGCCATTTACCCGTGGCAGTTGATTTTTCCGGGCGTAACGATGGCACTGACGCTCTTTTCGCTGAACTTTGTCGGCGACGGTCTGCGCGACGCGCTCGACCCGCAGACACGGAAGTTCTAACAGGGAAATTTGCTTTTGATTTTTGAAAAAACAGGAGAAATTGATGAAGAAAAGCTATTTTACGGTAGCTTTAGCGATTTGGTCGAGTTGTTTTTTGATGTTTTCGATTGCTGAAGCGCAAAGCACCAAACAAACGAATAAAGTAAAAATTGTTCGGGAAGGAGTCGGTTTCGACGGCATCGTCGTCGGCAGATCAACGATGGCGGATGTTGCCAAAAAGTTTGGTAAAGGCTATAAATTGAAAGCTCACAAAAAATATTCTTACCAGATGATTTATCCGAACGGCGCTTCGTTTTACTATTGCCAGTCGGACAAACGCAAACAGATTTTCGACATCGAACTCCGTGCGCCGTTCGAAGGAAAAACGAGCCGCGGTATTACATTGGGCAAAAGCACGCTCGAAGATATTTATAAAATCTACGGGAAAAAATCGAAGGATGAAGGACTGCAATATCCCGGCGTAAGTTTTTTCTACGTCAGATCGCGCGGCAAAAACATCGTTACGGTCATTGATATTGTCGAAAATTCGGGCATCCGGCAGTGCGAAGAAAAATAGAAGTTTTATGATAACGGCAGAAGTTACATTTTCGAGAGAATCGCTCATAAATCTGAAGCATCCGATGGAGTTTGTCGGCATTGACTGGCAAACTTACGAGCGGATTTCCGAAGAGTTGGGCGAATCTTCCTCGCTTCATTTGACCTACAATGATGGAGTTTTGACAATTATGCCGGTTACCGAACTGCACGAAATGTTAATTGTTTTGTTGGAACGAATGATTGGCTTGGTAAGTTTAGCAACTCAAACAAATATCATTCCAACCGGCAAAGCGACCATGCGTTCCGAACGCAGAAAATACGGCGTCGAACCGGATTTGTCGTATTTCGTCAGCAAAGCCGACATTCATCAAACAAAAGATTATGTTCCCAGAGAGATCGAACTCGCGCCCGATATTGTCGGCGAAATTGACGTTCATCACCCGTCGGACGATAAATTCGAGATTTACGCGGAATTCGGCGTTTCGGAATTCTGGCAGTATAACGGCGAAAAATTGAAGATTTTCAAATTGCAGGCGAGCGGCGAATACAAAGAAATCGAACGAAGCGAAGAAATTCCGGTTTTAACAAGCGCGGTTTTGAGCGAGTTCTTAAAACGCGGGCAGACCGAACAGCAATTCGCGGTTTTGTCGGATTTTCAAAATTGGTTACAAGAAAATAAATGAGTGAAACAAACGGCACAATTTTATCGGTCAATAATCTGAAAACGTATTTTCAAACGGAAGACGGCGTGGTCAAAGCGGTTGACGGCATCACGTTCGAGCTTAAAAAAGGCGAAACGCTCGGCATTGTCGGCGAATCGGGCAGCGGAAAATCGGTGACGAATCTTTCCGTGATGCGTCTGATTCCCGAACCGCCGGGAAAGATCGTGGACGGCGACATTATTTTCAACGGGATTGACGTGCGAAAACTTTCGATTGACGAGGTGCGGAAGATTCGAGGCAAGCGGATGGCGATGATTTTTCAAGACCCGATGACTTCGCTCAACCCTTTTCTGAAAATCTCGACGCAGCTGATGGAAGTTACACAGCTTCATCTCGGACACAGCAAACAGCAGGCTTACGAACACGCGATCAAGATGCTGCAAACGGTCGGCATTCCCGACGCGAAAAGTCGTCTTGACGGTTATCCGCACGAATTTTCGGGCGGAATGCGCCAGCGCGTGATGATTGCGATGGCACTTTCGTGTGACCCCGAATTATTGATCGCCGACGAACCGACGACCGCTTTAGACGTAACGATTCAGGCGCAGATTCTCGAACTTATCAAGGATTTGAAGACGCGAATGGGGACGAGCGTTATTCTTATCACGCACGATTTGGGAGTGGTTGCGGGAATGACCGAAAAAATTATCGTGATGTATGCCGGCAAGGTTTTTGAACAAGCGCCGACCAAAGAATTATTCGCCACGCCCGCGAATCCATACACGAAAGGGTTGCTTAAATCAGTTCCCGATCCGGCGCACGAAGAAGGCACGGAACTTTACCAGATTCCCGGACTTCCGCCCGATGTCGCGCATCTGCCGCCGGGCTGTCCGTTTGCCGAACGCTGCGAACGCGCCGAGGAAATTTGCCGCGTAGATTATCCGCCGTTCGTGCAGATCAACGAAAATCATTGGTCGTTGTGTCATTTTGCCAAAGAAGTTTACGCCGAATCGCAGGCGCATCATGTCAAATAGTTAATTTATGAGAAAGGTTTTGGCGCTTTTTCTAATTGGGTTTTGCACGGTCGGCGTTTTCGCGCAGAAAACCGGACTAGCGTCTAAATCTAATAAAAAAGCGACAGATTTGGTTTTAACTCCGAAAAGGGAACTAGAAAATGCGATTTCAAAGTCGATGAAAGCGGAGAAATTCAGAATTAAAGTTCAGGGGAATGTTCTGAATAATGAAATATTTTCGACGTTTGAGTATTTATCGCCAGATCGTTACCGGTTTGTGGATACAATTTCAGGTAAATCTGTAAAGGAGGCAATCGAAATAGCTAAACAACGTTACCAGAAGAAAAACGATGAATGGGTTAAAACGAGATTGCATTATGCACCTTTAAGAAATCAGCTTATCGCAGTTTTTCCTGTGAAACTAAATTCCAAACCTGGTGATGCTATTCTGGTTAAAAATGTCAAGGTAAATTTGTTGGGTGAAGAATACATAGACGAGAAAAAATACCGGAAATTTGGTTATTCAGTTTCTTATAGCGGATGGGATGTCGTTGATAACGGCGTTGCTTGGGTCAACAAGTCAAGCGGATTGTTGGAGCGTTTGGAAACGAAGACGGACGGATTATTAGGTCAAACAACAGGTGTTTTTAATTATTTTTATGACAAAGAAATAATAATCGATCCACCAAAAGATTTTATCGAAAGAGATTGGATTGATTAATTTAAGGAATAAAAATCTAAACAAGTACGGAATTATGAAAAGGATTTTGGTTTTAACCGCCTTCGCGCTTGCGGCGTTCGGCTGCTCGAAAACGGAAGAAGTGAAAAATACTGCGCCGGCAAACGCGCCTGCGGCGAACACTTCGACGAATACGGCGGCGAACGTTTCGACCGTCAAGGAAGAAACTTTCACGTCGGGCGCGAATCCGCGCGCCGATCTCATCAGCGCGGCTCAGAAACTTCAAAAAATTCCGTCCTGGTCGGCGAAGTTAACGAGTGAAACAAATCCCGAAGCTGATGCCGAAATCAATTACATCGCGCCCGACCGTTATCACTTTAAAAAATCGGACGGTGAACTCATCATTATCGGTAACGATTCTTACGAATATCAGAACGGCAAATGGAAAAAGCTTGAGGGAAATATCGGCGAGTCCCTTAAATCGCAGATAATGACAGGAATGCAAACGGGTATAAATAATCTGCAGAATGTGCAGATTATCGGTAAGGAAAAATTAAACGGCAAAGACACGACGATTTATTCGCACACCACGAATAGCTCGGTGATTAAAATATGGATTTTGAGTGACAGCGGACTGCAATTGAAAAACGAGGAAGAAGCCACTATTGACGGACAATTCATAAAACAGACAAGAAGTTACGATTACGACAAAAAAGTTACTATCGAAGCGCCGAAGATTAATTAGAATTGGTTTTGGTCTTTGGTCTTCGGTCTTTGGTTTAAATCAAAAACTGCGAGCCGTTTGAACCAAAGACCAAAGACCAAAGACCAAAGACCAAAGACCAAAGACCAAAAATATGACAGAAGATAAAAATTTTCCGAACGAAACATCCGAGAACGGCGAAGAGCTGATAACCGAGAATATCACGGTCGAATCAACCGAAGCGGAGCTTTCGGCGACCGAAAAGCCGACCGAAGTTTACGACGCGGAAACCGCCGCGCGCGTTCGGGCGTTAGCCGCCGCAAACCGCTTTGACGACGAGAGCGAAGTTTTAATTTCGCTGCGGAATTTGCAGGTTTTTTTCAAGATCGGCGGCGGTTTGTTCAAGGAAACGAAATACGTCAAAGCGGTTGACGGCGTTTCGCTCGACATTCGGAAAGGCGAAACTTTGGGACTGGTCGGCGAATCGGGTTGCGGAAAATCAACGCTCGGCAAGGCGATCCTGCGTTTGACCGAACCGACGGGCGGGCAGGTTTTCTATAACGGCAAGGATTTGGCGCATCTTTCGCCGGGCGAAATGCGCGACCAGCGCAAACATTTGCAGATGATTTTCCAAGACCCGTATGCTTCGCTTAATCCGCGGATGAACGTCGGTCAGATTATCGGCGAACCGATTCGGACGTTCGGTTTGAAAAACGGCGGTTCGGTCGAAGCGCGTGTGCAGGATTTGATGGAAACCGTCGGAATGTCCCGAAGATTTGTAAAGCGTTACCCGCACGAATTTTCGGGCGGTCAGCGGCAGCGTATCGGCATCGCCCGCGCACTCGCCGTTGACCCCGAATTTATCGTCGCCGACGAACCGATCTCCGCGCTCGACGTTTCGATTCAGGCGCAGATTATGAATCTGATGGAACGCCTGCAGGCGGAAAAGAATCTGACCTATCTTTTCATCTCGCACGACCTTCGGGCGGTGCGTCATCTTTCAGATAGAGTTGCCGTGATGTATCTCGGAAAGATCGTCGAACTCGCGGGCGGCAAAGAGATTTACCGCGACCCTCTGATGCCTTATACAAAGGCTCTGATCTCCGCCGTTCCCGTTCCCGACCCCGAAATCGAAGCCAAACGCGAACGCATCATTTTAACGGGCGATGTTCCCAGCCCGATCAATCCGCCGAAAGGCTGTCATTTCCACACGCGCTGCCCGTATGCGATTGCGGAATGCAAACAAATCGTCCCGCAGCTCGTCGAGATCAAACCCGAACATTTCGCCGCCTGCATCCGCATCTCGCCCGAACACCCGCAGATTGATGAAAATCACGCAAAAGGTTTGGGCGTTGTCAGCGAAGGTGCGCCGGTTTCTCAAAGATAAGAACAAAAGCGAAAAGCTGAGGAAATAAGGATCAAAAGGTTTTATTTCCCGGCTTTTCACTTATCCTTTTCCCTCTTTAACACTCGCAGATTTGCGCCGTCAAAATTTCTGCCCCCTCGAGCAGACACAGATTTGATATATGATAAGAATGTCCGACAACCTTTAGTTTGTCGCCCAATGTCCTTGTTTAGGAAAGTAAAGAACAAACTGAAGTTTGCCCGACATTCAATCAATAAATGATTTATTATATTTTGCGCAATATTCCTACGAAAGTAGATTAAAAAGATAGAGGAAAAATGAAACTAACGAAAATTTTATTATCAACTTTGAACGTCGCATCGCTCGCGTTCGCATTTTCCGCCTGCAATAATTCGCAGAGCGGCAATTCAACCGTCAACAACGCCAATCAATCGAACACGGCGACGGTCGTCAACACGAACCAAACAGCGGTCAATAATACGTCGCCCGCCGCCAATACCGCAAACAGTGCTTCACCGGCAAGCAAACCCGCGACCAAACCGAACGCGGAGAGCAGCGGCGAAGAAACAACCGTTTCGGGCAAAATGATGACGGGCAAAACCGAATCGCTGATTATGTATGTCGGGATGGAAACCGGCGATTACGCGGCATATTGTTTCGACAACGATTCCGAAGCCGGACGCGCCATTTCAGCCGCCTGCAAAAGCGGTGACGAATGCGAAGTCACCGGCGAAGTCGCTTCCGGCAAATGCTCGGTTCCCGGACTCGAAGCCGACCTTTCCGACAGCGGCAGAATCGTCAAAGTCACGTCGGCAAAATCGCTCGGTCCCCAAAAGCGGTTAAATTAAAAGCGCTTCTGCGAATTCTTTTTTCGTTTTGATTTAAAAGAAAAAAGGCTTGCCGTGAAGTTGACAAGCCTTTTTTCCGCTTTAAGGAGCTGAAATGAAAAGTAAATCGCTGTTGTGCTGTTTAGTATCTGTTCGTTGCCGTTGAAGACGACGTGTCGTTCATCGAATCGCGCAATGCTTTGACCTGATCGTGCGCCGCTTGAACCGCCGCATACTGATTTTGAACGACCTGCGCGACGTTTGCCGGCAGATTCGTTTCGAGCGCGTCTTTGTAAGCCTTTTTCGCTACGTCTTCACCGCGTTCGGCTTCGTTCAGAATCGCCTGATCATCCTTTCCGGTGATCGCCGATTTGAGATTGATCCAGCCGCGATGCAGTGCGCCTGCCGTGCTTGAAGTCGTTTCCGGATCGCCGCCGAGTTCACGCACCAGACCTTGCAGTTCGCCCGCGAATTGCGCACGCTGTTGTCCGAATTCGTAGAAAAGCGATTTCAACTGCGAACTCTGCACGCCTTCCGCCGATTCCTGAAAGCCTTCCTGCCCGTCTTTGCAGGTTTCGATCAAATTGTTAATCGTCGAAATGACATCGTCGTTCGAGATTGTTGTTCCGTATTCGTTGTTCATAATAAAACCTCCCTTTGTCCTTGGTAAAAAATATAATTACGCATCATTACGTTTGTTATATGCCTTACAATCAGTGTGCCAGACGGTTTCAGCCCGAATTTACGGCACTTTGGGAAAATGCGCCGCTTTCGGGGTGAAACGTATCGAAACACATTTGTATCAATTTATTGCGCTGCCGTTTTTTGGCGTTTATGGATTCCTTCGGCGAATTCTTCGATGATTTTGTCGTTGAACGCCGGAATATCGTCGGGCTTGCGGCTCGTGACCAAGCCGTTATCAACGACAACTTCTTCGTCAACCCATTTCGCGCCCGCATTTTCCAAATCCTTGCGCAGCGATGCCCACGACGTAACCGTTTTGCCTTTAACGACATCGGCTTCGATCAAAGTCCACGCCGCGTGGCAGATCGCCCCGACCGGTTTGCCCGCGTCGAAAAACGCTTTGATAAAGCTGACGGCTTTTTTGTCCATCCGCAGTTTGTCGGGATTCATCACGCCGCCCGGCAATTGCAGCGCGTCGAAATCGTCGGCGTTCGCTTCCGCAACCGTTAGATCAACGTCAACGGTTTCGCCCCAATTCGTGTGATTCCAACCTTTTATCTCGCCCGCTTCGAGCGAAACAATCGAAACCGTCGCGCCTGCTTCTTCCAAAGCCTTTTTCGGCTCGAAAAGCTCGCTTTGTTCAAATCCGTCGGTTGCTAAGATCGCAACCCTTACTCCGTCTAATTTATTACTCATAAAACCTCCTGAAATTAAACAGACAAAACAAAATTGTGTCTGAAAGTCGTTCGTTTCGCTGTTTGAATGGAACAGGAAACAATTTTTATGCCATAATGAAAAATCGCTCAAAATTTAAGCTCAATTTATGAAATCCGAAACGGATTAAATCTATTTAGCATTAAGCGTAAATCTTACGAATTCCGTCGCAAACTATCAGGATTTGCCGGCGGAAGTTTTTCCGAAACCGAAATGAAGATCGAACAGGTAAACGAAACTCCCGAAAATCGGCTCGAAAATATCGCCGACGAAAGCGGTTTGGCGGTTATTATCGTGGACGAAAAAGCCGCGATTGCAAAAGCCAACAACAATTCGGTCTGCGAGATCTTGTATTCTTCCGAAGAGTTTGCGCCGCAGTGCGAACGGTTTTGCGGGCGTGCTTTCGAAATGGCGACCGCCGCCGGAAAACCCGTGCCTTACGAGTGTCACGCGGGACTCGATTGTCTGGCGGTTCCACTAAAAACCGAAAAACCCTTGGTCGCAATCGTCGGCAGAACTTTTACGAAAGCCGAAAATTACCGCCAGGCGACCGAACGCGCCGTCGCGGGCGATTGGAGACAATTTCCGCCGACACGCTTTTTTGAAAACGTTCTCATCAGCGGTTCGTCGAAGGCTTTGGAAAAAACGGCTAAAAGTTTGGAAAACTCGGCGGTCGAGATTTTAGAAAGGGAGAAAGAAAACGGCGAAATAGCGGCGAAGAACGACGAACAATTGACAAAACGCATCGCGGAATTTCACCGGCAGACGGCGCAGGGCGCGGCGGAAATTGCAACGGCGGCGAAGAAATCGAGCGAAGACGCGGAAGAAATCGCCGCGTGGCGTTCGCTGTTCGGGGCATTGTTTGACCTGACTTACCGTGAAGCGTGTTTTTCGATAATAAAATTTCTGTCGCAGTGCTATTCGCTTTCTTCGACGGCGTGGCTCGAACGGCGCGAAAATCGTTTTGAAAGCATTCTGGCAACCGGAACGCTCGAAGGTCAGCAATTTAAAATCAATCTTCCGGCAAACGATAAATTGTTGTTCGACGCGCTCGAAAAAGAACTCGCGCTCGATCTGCGCGAACGCTCTAAAAACGGCGAAAAGACGCACCCGCAGACGATTTCGCTTTTTCCCGTTTCAATCGGCGGCGAAATTCAAAGCGCGCTGGTGGTTGCCGATGATTTAAAGAAAGCTGAATTGAAACGGCGGATTGCGAGATTTTGCAAGACGGTCGCCGCGCAGTTGGAAATTTTGCGTTTGCGGGAGGAAGTCAAACGGCGCAACTGGCTGGCGGAAGCGATTGAAAAGTTTAATGTCGGTCTGCAAAATCCCGACACGGAAGATTTTTGGGCGAATCTGATGCGGGTTTCCGCCGAATTGATGCACGCCGAGCGCAGTTCACTGCTTGTTTTTGATGAAAAAAGCCACTCTTTAACCGTCAAGGCGGCAATCGGCGCAACCGCCGAGCGCATCGCGGGCAAAAGCGAAAAAATCGGCGAAAGAGTCGCGCAGATCGTTTTTCAGAACGGCAAACCCGTCGTTGTCGGCGATGTCGGCAAAATCGGTTTGCCCGCCGCGCCGCCGGATTGGAAATATAAATCCAATTCTTTTATCAGCTACCCGTTTTCAATCGGCAGCCGCCGCGTCGGTGTCTTGAACGTCACCGACAAAGCGGACGGCGCGGCTTACGGCGAAGCGGATTTGGAACTTTTAAACGCCATCGCGCCGCAGGTTGCGGTTTTGATTGACCGCGCCGATTTGAAAAGCAAGGCGGGCAAACTTGAACAGCTTTCCGTGACGGACGGTTTGACGGGACTTTTGAACCGCCGTTATCTCGAAGAACGTCTGGCGGAAGAAATCAAACGCTCGAACCGCTACGGGTATCCGATGAGCTTTATGATGATTGACGTTGACCATTTCAAATCATACAACGATAATTTCGGACATCCCGATGGCGATAAAGTTTTGATAATGGTCGCAAATTGCTTTCGTGAAACTCTGCGCAGCGCGGATATTGCGGCGCGTTACGGCGGCGAGGAATTTTCGATTCTGCTTCCGCAGACGACTTCCTCGGAAGCCGAAACCATCGCCGAACGTGTGCGGGAACACATCGCGGCGACCGAATTTCCGAACCGGGCGATAACCGTCAGTATCGGAATCGCCAGCTGTTGTCTGGAATTGAATTCGACGCGCGAACTGATTGTCGCGGCGGACAACGCCCTTTATGTAGCCAAACGAAAAGGCAGAAACAGAGTGCAGGTTTTTGAGAATTTACAAACGGAAAGTGAAAATTTAACTCCCAAAAATGCCGGAACGCAGAGTAAAATTTAGTTAAAATTCCGGTTCTGTTCGCAGTGCAAAAATATGGTTGATTTAGAGCGCGAAAAAATTTTATCAAATCTTGCCGCCGAAGATTTTATCGGCAGAAACGTCGAACTCGACATGCTTTTGCGCCACGCGAAAGCGGACGGCAAAACAAATGCACTTCTGGTTTCGTCCGCGCCGTCGTTGGGCGTTTCCGAACTTTTGCGCCAGACTTACGACCAACTTTTTTTTGAACAGGGCGAAGTCATTCCCTTCTATTTCGCGCTCAGAAAATCCGACAAAACGGCGCGGCAATCGGCGACCCGATTTCTGCAAAATTTTCTTCAGCAAGTGATTGCTTTCCGCCGTCAGGACAGCAAAATTCTCGATGCCGTGTGCGATGTTTGCGAACTTGCGGAAATCGCTCCGCCGGGCGACGGTTATTGGATTGACCGTTTGACCGAAACCTGTCAAACCGAAAGCCGCCTTAACAACGATTCGGCTTTTGTCAGAAATTGCCTGAGCGCGCCGCTTCGCGCGCTGGCAAACGGGGCAAAGGTTTTCGTGATGCTCGACGATTTGCACAAAGCCGAAAATTTTACCGGCGAAATAGATTTTATCGAGGAAATTAACGAGATTTTTTCGCGTTCCGCGATGCCGTTTGTCTTTGCCGGAAGACGCAGATTTTTGTTCGGCAAAGACGTGAATGACACCGAAACTCTCGAAATAAAACCGCTTTCGTTTGCCGAGGCGGGTTCATTGGCGGAAAATCTGGCGGCAAGATACGGCGTGAAGATCAACGAACAAACGCGCGATTTGCTTGCCGTCCAGTTTGACGGAAATCCTTTGTTTATCAAAACTTTGCTTCAATCGGCGAGCGAAAAAAGATTTTCGCTCGATAGTTTTCAAAAAGTCGAACAGCTTTACACGGACGAGATTTTCGGCGGAAAAATCGCCAAGTTTTACGACGCGGTTTTTGACGAAATCGCGCCGCGTATCGAAACGCGCAAAAGCATTTTAAGTCTTTTGTTTGACGCGCAAAGCGACGAACACGAAAAAACTCACGTCGAAGCGTGGCAGACGCGGACTAATCTCGCGGACGCGGAATTTTTCCGCGCAATGCGGCTTTTAAATACCAATGAAATCATCGGGCTGACCTCGAATCTGGTCGAAACGATGGGCGAAACCCTGGTTTTGAACGATTATGTCGCGGCGCGTTTCCGGCTTGAAATCGTTTTGCAGAACCGCGCTTTGACCGTCGGCGAGACGCTTTCGGAATTCGTCAAACGCGCACCGCGTCTGATGTCGGAATTTTACCGCAAAAATTCGGCAATCGGTTTACGCGAAATCTTAGGCGTTTTCGATTGTCAGGAAATTCCCGTCGCGTTGCTCGATTATTCGCGTTTCAAAGACGATTTAAAGGGTGCGCCGAATGAGGAAATTCTAAAAACCTTCAGGAACGAAACGGAAAAAATCATTCTGCCGCAGATAATTTACACGGCGCACACGGTTTCGTTTTACCCGCAATTCGCGCAGGTTACCGAACGCGAGCGGTCGGCGGTCGCGCTCGGTTTTATCGAATCGAATTATACGGACGATGACGAAACGGTCTGGATTGCCGCCGAAATTGATTCAAAACTCGAAGCAAAGAAAGAACTTGCGGAATTCTGGTGCGACCGTCTGGAAATGGTCGCGCTGATGTGCAATTTTCCGAATTATAAAATCTGGCTCGTCGCGCCCGAAGGATTTTCGCCGGACGCAATCGAAATTCTGCAAAGCCGCGCCGCTTTCGGTTCGAGCAAAAAACAGGTCGAACTGCTCGTCGAATTCTTAGGCGCGAAAGACGCGCTCGGCGAAAAAATCAATGCGAACGAATACGAAATGGTCGTGCCGATGGGCGAAGATACCGAACTTATCGCCGCGCAAACCGTCGAAGAAATCGCCAAACGGCATCATTTCGCGCCGAAGGCGATCAACCAGATCAAGACCGCACTCGTCGAAGCCTGCATCAACGCGACCGAGCATTCACACAGCCCCGACCGCAAGATTTATCAAAAATTCACGGTCGAAAACGATAAGATCGTCATCACGATTTCAAATCGCGGGCTGCGTCTTTCAGACAAAAAAGCAGAAGAAATTCAGCCGAATGAAGGTCGGCGCGGTTGGGGTTTGAAATTGATGAAAAACCTGATGGACGAAGTAAAATTCGAGCAAACCGACGACGGCACACGCATTTCGATGACCAAATATCTGAAAAAATAGTTGACTTTTTGCGATTAAAGCTTTACTTTAGCTTTCGAGTCTTAAATCTTTCCTAAAAAGGTAGCCAAACAAGTCGTGAATACAACTATAACTATTCCTGCGCAAACTGCGGGCGAAACGGCAACCGTTTTTGCCGGCGATTATCTGAACAAATTAAGCGGCGAAACCATCGAGCGCGAATGTAAGCGAAAGCTGGAAGCCGGCGCGAAACGGCTGATCGTCAATTTTTCCGAAACCGAGATCGTCAACAGCATCGGCGTTTCCATTCTGCTCGGCGTGATTGACGCAGCAAACAATGCCGGCGCGGAAGTCATTTTT
This sequence comes from Pyrinomonadaceae bacterium, assembly GCA_022843305.1. Classification (GTDB taxonomy): domain Bacteria; phylum Acidobacteriota; class Blastocatellia; order Pyrinomonadales; family Pyrinomonadaceae; genus JAFDVJ01. Next base: position 38,922 of record JALHNX010000026.1, read on the forward strand.
TCCGACGTTAAAGAAGAAACGGTCGAGCTTTTCGAGATGCTCGGATTGACGAATCACGTTACATTGAATTGAATCATTTATTCATCGGCTCATTGGTTCATTTTTCGTTTCAAATGAATAAATGAATAGATGAACCAATAACAAAGTGGAAAATCAACAAAAGCTAATTCATACGTTCGGCGCGTTGGCGGAACTCGGTTACGAAGTCGCCCATAAACAGAATTTTCAGGAGATGATTCGCACATCTTTGCATCTTCTTTTGGGAAGTCTGGCGATTATGCGCGGCGGCGTGGCGCGTTATTCGCGGTTCGGACACGAACTGAATATGCTCGTGATGCGCGGTTTCGGCGAAGATTTTCCGCTTAGTTTGTCGCTTTGCTACGAAGACGAACGCCAGTTTTTGACCAACGGTTTAGCACCAATCGAAGTTTCGCAGGCGAAGGTTTTGCCGTTTTTCCAGATTTACGACACGAGTTTCGAGAAAAAACGGATTGATCTGCTCGTGCCGCTCGTCATTCGTGATGAAATCGTCGGCGTAATTCTTTTGGGTGAAAAAGCGAACGGCGAGCCGTATTCGAGTTACGACAAAGACATTATCTGCGCGATGGCGCGGCACATCGGAGTCGGCATCGCGCAGCGCAATCTGACGGCGGAACTCGAACGACGCGCCGAAGAAAACCGCAAACTTTACGACGATCTGCGAACGACCTACAAAGATACGGTCAGAGCGTTTGCGACGGCAATTGACTGCAAGGACAAATACACGGAAGGGCATTCCGTAAGAGTCGGAAAATATTCCGAGATCATCGCGCAGGAATTAGGCTACGACGAAAACGAGATCGAAGGCGTGGCGGTCGCGGGTTATCTGCACGATGTCGGAAAACTGACGGTCGAGCGGAATATTATCAATTCGCCCGTTCGCATCAACGCCAAAGAATCTGCCGAATTAAACAAACATCCGGCGGTCGGTTACGAAATTCTTCTGCCGATTCATCATCCATACACCGACGTTCCGCTCGCCGCAAAATATCATCACGAACGATTGGACGGGCGCGGTTATCCTGACGGATTGTATGACCGGGAAATTCCGTATATCGCCAAAATAGTGAATTTAGCCGATTCGTTCGACGCGATGACGACCGACCGACCTTACAAACGCCGCCGTCCGGCAAACGAAATCGTCGAAGATTTGCAAAGAAATTCGGGCAAACAATTCGCGCCCGAACTCGTGACCGCATTTTTCAAAGGAATGCTCAAAGAATTGACGGGCGAAACCAAAGACAAACGCTTTCGCCGCCTTTTAGGCAGGGATTATATGGAAGCCGAAGGAATCGTCCCGATGCTCAAAAATGCGCTCAACGGAATAACTCCGACTTCGGGTTTGACACTGGTGAGTTTGGATTAACGCTTGAGATGACGTGGGGCGAAACCGCCAGAAAGCCCGCTAAAATTTAACGGACGACGTTCCAAACAAAGTCGCTGTTTCGCCCTCACGTCCATTGGTAGGATGAAAGACGGGATGGTTTTTGCTTGTCCGCGTCATTCTTTGCTACCTGAGTTTCGGCACGCACATTCGGAAAGTATCCTAAAAGTTTT
>JALHNX010000027.1 GCA_022843305.1 Pyrinomonadaceae bacterium
AACGGCACGATCTCGGCTTATTTCCGTTACGATACGATGCCGAAACGGTTCTGGATGACGGAAGACGGAAGGATCGGTGTCGAGTTCGACGAAAAATTCCTGCCGCCGAAGGAAATCCCGGTCGAGGGCGACGGGAATTTTGTTCGGAATGTGCCGGACAGCCGACCGGGGCGCGAGGCAAGAAAGATCGACGAAAAGGAACTCGAACGGCTCGCCTTAAACTGCCGCAATCAGGCTGAGACGGCGAACGCGCTCGGGATGAGCGCATCGAATCTCGCGCTCAGAATTGCCAAGGACGATAAACTGAAGGACGCTTACGGGCGCGGTAAAGCCAGGCGAGATGCAAAGAAAAATGCGGAAACCGTCGCTCCGGCGGAAAAAACGCCCGATGTTCAAACACCGGCAGAAACGGCTTTTGAGGATCTGCGATCTTGCGTCGTTAAAAAGGTCGTTGATCTGTCGGCGAAAATGTTCGAGAAATTCGCTTTCGAAGGATTCACGCTTCACGAGATCGCCGCGAAGCTCGAAATCCCGTATGAACTTCTGACCGCCAAAATGAACGAAATGCCCGAAGTGAAAGGGGCTTATATTCGCGGCACGGAAAAACGGTTTAACGAGCCTGGTTTTTCGGAATCGCTCGAGGCGATCACCGGCGCATACGACGAGTTCGAGGCAATGAAAAGGGAACTCGTCGAAGAAGATTTGCCCGAAACGGTTTTTGTCGGGGTTGATGCGGGGCACGAAAATGGTGACCAAACGGTCTTCGGTGATGAAAATATAAAAAGGGAAATTTCCCGCAACTGCGAGGGCTGCGGCGTAAAAATAAGCGGCGTTCCGGTTTTGACGATGAACGGCGATTTCTGCTCGATGGCTTGCCTGAAAAAATATTCGGGCGGCGATCAACCGCGTAACGAACCGGCGGAGATCGCGCCGGGCGTCGCGGTTGAACCGCGCTTCGAAAACACTATCAAAGCCCTGACCGTTCCCGGAAGCGCGAGCAAACAGGGGATCGAGCGGCGCGCCGCCGAATTTTCCGAAACCATCAAAGAGCCGTCCGTCGAATTGATGCCGGCGGCTGAAGAACTCGAACAGCTGCCCGAACCGAAAATAACGAGCGTCGAACTCGGCAGCGGCGGAAATCTCGATCTGGTGCTCGACTTCAACCCGTTCGACGCAGACGAGGAAGAGTTCCAATTCATTTACGACATATCGCGTTGCGTCCGCCGGTATAAAAAGCGTCGCGCGGGAGGTCAAGATGAATAAAAAACTCGCCCGCCGCGCCGAGCGTTACCGGGATTTTGTTAAAGCGAGAGCGGAATTCAAGGTCACGGACGTTTCTGAATATCTTTACAAGCGCATTGCCGGAGCGGTCGAATTGCAAACCTGTATTCTGTGTGAAAAGAAAATTCTGAAAAAGGATTTGAAGGCGAAACGATTCTGTGCGATGGAAACGAACCGCTCTGGGAAAGTTTATCCGAATCATTTTCACCATCTTTTTGAAGACGATCTGGAAACGAAAAAGCCGGACGCTGAAGCCGTTCTGCAGACGGTTTATAACAATATCTTTTTGAAAGAGTTTTCTGATCACAAGGAATTTCTGGAGGTCGAAAAATAAAATAATGAAAACAGATTGGCTGCAAACTTTCACCGGAAAGAAATTCTTTCCGCTCGAACCTAGAATCGAAGATATTTGCATTGAAGACATCGCCCATAGCCTTTCGATGCAGTGCCGGTTTGCCGGACATTCAAAGCGATTTTATTCGGTCGCCCAACATTGCAATGCGATGGTAAATTGCTGGTTTTCCGCCCCCGAAGATAAAGAACTTGCAAAATACGCACTACTGCACGATGCGAGCGAAGCCTATTTGTCAGATATTCCGCGACCGCTCAAATATCTGCCCGAGTTTCAGTTTTATCGTGATGCCGAAAAAGTTTTATCGGAAATGATTTATGTCCGTTTCGGATTAAATCCGGTCGAACCTGAAGCTATCAAACGGGCGGATTGGGAACTGCTCTGCGAAGAAGCGATGTCGCCGCGCATTATGTCGCCGCTTCATCCTGATTGGTCTGCCAGATGTGATCCATTAATCAATTTTATGCCGGTATCACCTGAGAGAGCAGAAGAAATTTATTTGGAGAAATTTGAGCAACTGTTTAATAAATAATATGTCGAATTTATCAACCGAAGATGCAACTATCAAAACGCCGGATGAGATATTAAAAAGCCGTGCCTCGCTTTTTAATATTCTTATCAGAAAAACGATTGTGGACATCACCACCGTGCTTAATGCGGATTATATGGGTGAAGATCTCAGGATTACGCTCGACGGCGATCGCCGTCATTATGAAAAAATGATGCCCGAGCTGGAGAAGGCATTTAAAAATAAGGGATGGAATATAGAAATCACAAAATCATTTTCGAACCGGAACGAGCCGAACACCGAATTTAGGTTGTCGGCAATAATCTACCCTCAGCCGGCAGTTGAAACTGACCGGGAAAAATGTTTGGAAACCGAAAAACCGGAAGAGTGAAACAGGGCACAAAAACTCTGCAAACGCATAGAAAACGGCATTTTGGCGAGTCCGATAATGAAAGGGACTTGTAAACATACCGAAATAAATGGCTTACTGTCTGCGTCTGATAACCGTTATTATGTAATTTTTCTATCTTTCCGGCTGTATTTGTTGGAATGATTACATCTTAGCACGTTTTTCGGACGCTGAAAATCACTTAATTTTTCGGTTTGAAACTGAACAGATAGAAACTGAACAAAACGGAGTAAGAAATGAATATTTTATGCGGCAATTGCGGAAAAAATTCCGGCATCGTGAAAAGCGGATCGGACGGAGCAGACGCGGCACACATCGAGCAACTCGACGGTTGGAATTTGCGTCTGCCGGCGCTGGTCGGAATCTTCGAATGGTATTTTGCGTGCTCGAATGAATGTATGAAGGAACTTCTCGCCAGGGCGTATGAAAAGCATGGTGTAACCGTCGAGATGCGGGCGGAAGCGAGCGCGAAGCTCGACAAAATGAAAGAAAAAATTCCCGAAATGGCGAAAGAGACCGCCGGGTTTATGAGCCAGGTGCAGGATCGTTTAAATCTGATCAGATCGGGCTATGCCGGTGTAATGCCCGGAACGGGTATGATCGTCGACTGCCGTGAGCATCCTGAAGCAGTGCCGATGCAGAAAAATACTCTGCTTAAAGTTTCGGAACAAAAAAGAACAAAATAAGCCGGCGATAGCAACGGAGAAATTTTTCAAAGATGTTGATTAAACAAATTTTGAACTGATTCTGTTCGATTGCTATCGCCGGCTTATTCCCCATATATACCGCAAATAATTAAATTATTTTTTGCTTATTACTCGTTGCATTTGCGTAGAATCTAATATAAATTGCTATGTAAATGCTTAATTCGTTATCAGACCGATTAAGCCCCGCAACCCGATGATGAACGAAAAATTCGCTTTCAAGGAGCAGCTGCTTCTGTTGAAAAAACTGTACCCGCAGTATATCCGTGTCGTGGACAACGCGCTCGAAGAACTTGAAGACATCGAGACGCTGACCGACGGTACGACATATACCCGCATCTTCCGCGCGATTGACGAGGGCAAGTCATTGTTCAGCGAGATCTCCCGCCGGACCGGCATCGAAAAGGATGAACTGAAAATTCTTCTTCAACTGATGGTCAAAGCCGGTGCGCTGCGCACCGAAGTGCAGGGCGGAAAGACCGAAGGCGCGCGCGGCGCACGGAAGGTACTTTTTTTCCGCGCCGCGATCACCCCGAAAAAAAACGCGCGGGCGAAGAAATGAACCGGCGGCAGGAAACATTGCCGGGCATCGCCCGGGCGAACCATTCAAACCGCGGTGCCGGCTTCGAGGCTGAACTGGCGGCGACGCACGATTGGTATCGTCGTTCGGGTCTGATCGATGTCGTCAAAAATCCCTCCGAATGGATCTTTATCTCCGAAAAGGAATATCGCGGGCAGATCGGCAGGATCGCCGAAAAACTCGCGGCAGCCGGCACGATTGCCGAAACCGACAACGGCAGATTTTTAATGCGCGTTCCCTCGGACGTCGATTTCTCAGGCGGAAACGATAAGTTCTCAGTTTGCTTCGATGCCAAGGAAACCGCCGAAAACCGCGTTCCGCTGCCGATGCTCAAGCCGCACCAGATCGCCCGGCTGAAGCAGTCCGCCCGCTGCGGGACCCGCGCCGGTTTCATGGTCAAGCTCGTCAAAGCAGAGCGCGTCTTCTTCGTTCCCGCCGCGGTCGCCGACCGGAAATACGAAATCTGGCTCAAATCCTCATACGGAAAAAAACGCGCTCCCGCGGGTGCCGCTTCCCTTTCGCTTGCCGAACTCGAACTGCACGCGCTCGAAATCAAAAAGAACCGCCAAAATTCACTCTGGGACTGGTATGTTTGGCTCGCCAATTTCGATAATGCGAAACGTCCTTAATAACCGGCTATTTTTCCTCTAAACCCTTTTTAGGTTTAATGTTAAAAATATTTCGATTTATTTGTAAATATACCTTAAAAATGCCTCCGGCTATTTGTCAAATATAGTCATATTTGTTAATATAATTAAAGAACAATTTTGAAAAACATATGAGCGGACAAACTGAATATTTTATAAAAACTTTTGAGGCGGACGGTGAAAAATCGGTGAGCGGTTCGATGAGTTTTGAAGCGGTTCAAAACTGGGTTTTAACCGAAGGATTCAAAACCGAATTCGAGGTATTTCGGGAAAACGACCTTAAAGACTGCACCGAAAGTTTTACCCGCGACCGCCGGTTTATTTCCGCCAAACAAAATTACGGCGGCGGATACGAGGAACCGCTGACCTTTTTAACGGTCTGATTTATGACATACGTTGAGAAAAACAGGCAGAAAATCGAAGAGTTCGTGGCGGAATGCCTGACCGCCGGCGCTGTTTCAGCGGACAGTAAAATGACGACCGACGAAGTTCTGACGATGATCGAGCCGCTCGTCGAAGCGTTAGCCGACAAACTCGAAGAAATGGTGATAATGGCGGAGATCCGGGTGCCGTCCTTATCCGAAGCAAACGAAATACACGCCCGGCAATTCAGTTACGGGAGATAAAAAATATGGAAAATACAGCCGCCCGGACGAAAGAGCCTTTGCCGCTCGATTTGCACGAGCAAGCCCCCTTGAGAAATTGTTCCGAATGCGGGACGAAGCTCGGCGCGCCGGTCGAAGAAAACGACGACAAGCGAGTTTTTCAATGCCCGCGATGCAACGGCAAATTTACGCAGTATTTGGGATTTTAGGGAGAACACAATGGTATTCACGATAGCTTGCGAAGCAAAACAAACGAAAAAATACAGAAAAGAACCGGAGCTTTTCGTAGGAATGAAAGTTCTACGAAAAGCTGACAAACATTTATGCATCGGCACGGTTTTATCAGTCGGCGAAACACGGGCGCAGATCCGCTGGGATGCAGGCTGGCGAATCGGCGGCGGTTATTTGACCCGCAACATAAAACTGCCGGCAAGCAGTTTAATCGAGGCGACGCCCGAAGCGGTTCTCGAAAAAAGAATCAGCATCCGCTTTATCAACGTCAAGGCGGCGCAACGTGAATTAATGACTGAGCCTTCAAGCTTTTGGCTGGAATCCAACAATTTAACACATCAGGAATGGCAGGATCGGCGAGCCGCGAAAATCGTCGCCAAAGTCAAAGTTTTGATCGAAGCCGGTCGGCAACTTTTAGAACTGAAACATTAGGAGAAAAATTAATGACACCAACTTTATTTGAAACACAAACCGCGAAAACGCCCGACCGGCCGCGTTTTCCGTTACTTTACACGCTCGATTCGAAAGGCAAGCTGCGAAGCTGGCAGATAGCGGTCGAGCCGCGCGAAAAAGGCTTTGCCGTCGTGACGCTTTTCGGACTGGTCGAAGGCTCGAAAGTGCCGAACGAATATCTCGTTTCCGAAGGCAAGAATATCGGGCGAGCCAACCAAACGAGCGCCTTCGAACAAGCCGTTTTCGAGGCGCAGTCGAAATGGAATCTGCAAATCAAAGCCGGTTACTGCGTAAATCCCGCTGACTGCCGGCAGGACACGCTCGGCAGCGGCATTCCCGCCCCGATGCTCGCGCAGAAGTATTCGCCCGACGGCAGTTTGAGCGGATCGAAGTCGCTCGAAAAAATGAAAATTCCCGGGCAGAAAATTCACGTCCAGCCGAAACTCGACGGCATCCGCTGCCTTGCCAGGATCAATCCGCGAACGGTCGAACTATACACGCGCAAAGGCGACCGTTTATTGCCGATCCCGCACATCGAGGAACAGCTTCGCGAAAGCTATACGCTTGCCGATCTGACGGACGAAATTATTCTCGACGGCGAGCTTTACACCGATTCGATGACCTTTAACGCGCTGAGCGGGCTTCTGCGCCGGGAATCGAAATCGGTCGAAGACTTCAAACTGCTCAATAATGTCGGGTATTACCTTTACGATATTGTCGATTCAACCCGTAATTACGCGGAGCGACACGCTTTTTTCAGCAACCTTTACAACGCCGATGTGAATATCGTTCCGAGCTTTGAGATCGAGGCGACCGATGCCGGGATTCGCGGAAAAATGGAAACGTTTCTCGCCAACGGCTACGAAGGCTTGATGATCCGCCGCCTCGATATGCCTTACGAAAACAAGCGTTCGTGGGGTTTATGCAAATACAAGGATTTTCAGGATGCCGAATACCGGCTGGCTGACATCATCGAGGATGTGCGCGGCAACGGGATCATCGGAGCTTTCGTGCTGGAGATCGAAGTCGGCGGTGAGCGCAAAACTTTCAATGCGGGCATCAAGGATTTGTCGCACGACGAAAGCCGAAAGATTTTAGCCAATAAATCCGATTATATCGGTCGGATGGCGACGGTCGAATTCTTTCAATTATCAGAGTATGGCTGCCCGCGCTTTCCCAAGCTCAAGGGCTTTCGATCGGACGTTTAGTTAAAACAATAAGGAGAAAACACCATGTTAAACGATTATTCAAAAGCCGGAATAAAGAGTCTTGGACCCGGCGAAACTTTGCTCGAAAACTTGGGAGTTGAGCATTATACGATGCGGCATTTGCGCATTATCAACGAATTTTTAGAAAGCAAAGAAACTGATTTAACCAAGTTGCTCGATAAATTAGGCGGTTGGGATAGCAGCGATTTAGCAATCGCCGAGGAGTGGTTTAAGAATGTCGAACGATAAATGCGAACGTCCTTGCGGAACTTGCCCGTTTTTGACAAAAAATCACGGCAAACCGAATCCCGAAGGCGTTGAACAAATCCGAAAAGATTATCCCGATTTTGATTTACCCGATTGGTATTCGACAAAGAATTTAACGAGACTTTGGAAAAAAGCTCTGAAAACCGGAACGCCGATGCTCTGCCATTCATCCGATTCCCGCGCATCTGAATACGGCGGAAAAGATGCCAAACAGGGTGTCGAAAAGGTTTGTTTAGGATTATTGATTCCGATATTTAAACATATTAAATATCAGGAATCGTTACTCAAAAAAGGATTGTCCGGCGCAAATCTCAATCGTCTTTATCGCAACAAAGCGGGTAAATATCCGATGTCGAAACAGGCGGTTTCCGAATGGATAATGTTGTTCGCTTACGGTCGAACGCATTTAACAGGCGGATTGATTATTCCCCGCGTGATTGACGGAAAAGCGATTGCTGAAGTTTCCGTACCCTGGGCAGATTTTATTGTCAATGAAGATTCAGTTCAAGGACAATTATACGAATAAAACAAGCGATGCGATCAGCACCGGCTAGTTCGAGGAGAAAGAATGTTTAACATCAAAAGAATAAAGGAAGGTGAAAACAGCTTTATCGTAACCACCGATGAAGGTTCGGTCTCGATCGTCGGCACAGGCGATTTTGTCGTTCGAATGGTCAAAGCCGTTTGTGAAAGCGACGAGTTCGTTGAATTAGTTCGTAAAAATCTTGAAGGCGTTTCGCGTGAAGATATTGCTGTCGAAATGCGTCTGGCTGGATTTCCAGAACAAATCATTATTGATTTTGAAAACGGAGATTTTTGGGCGGACATCATAAAAACGGATAGTTCGAACGGAAGATAAATTTATGAACAATATCAGATGTCCGCACTGCAAGGGCGAAAAACAAATTTACCGGCATTGTTTTCCGACTTATCTTTCGGGTTGGATGCCTTGCAAAACGTGCTCGGCAGCCGGATCGATCACCGAGGAAAAGAAAGCAATACTCGAAATCGGCGAAGACATTCGTGTCAAACGGCTGGCTCTGATGCTTGCGCCGTCGGATGTTTCGCAAGCAAATCCGGTCTTTTCTGCGGAGGAATGGAAGCGCATCGAAACCGGTGACTGCGAAATCATTGATTCTTACCGCGCCCGGAGCATTATTGAAGCTTTTTCCGCGTCGTTCGCAGATAAATTCGATGTTTACGAAAACGGCGCGTTTGGTGCTCGGCGTAAAATTATCACGCTTGATTCCCGCTCGGACGCTGAAGTTGCACTTAAGGATTGTCGTGAATTGGCAAAAAATTCCGGGCAGATTTTAGTTTATGAAATCGTCGAGCGGAAAGAAAGAGTTTTGGAGGCGAACTGAATTTTATGTCTGAAAAATTAACTAATCAGGAATTAAACGTCTGGCTTGCCGAAAATCTTTTCGGTTTCCAGTGGCGGCGGAGTTCGGTAAGCGGGAGCCGCGGTTTGTTTCCGCCCGACGCTGTTGTGGAATGGTACGATGAGAGCGCCGACGGCAGCGAGAATATATCAATCGGACATCCGAGCTATGTTCCCGATTATTCAGGAAATATTTCGGATGCGTGGAAGGTCATCGACCAGTTGCGGACGAAAAGATGGCTCGCGGTCGTCAAGGATATGCCCGACGGCTTTCCGTATCTCGACGATAATGACAACACGCGAGCCAATAAAATTTTCCGGCGATCTTGTGCCCAGTTTCAATGGATGCCGCGAGCCGACATCGAAGACACGCGCAAATTTATTCATTCGCATACTTTCTCGATCGCCGATACGCCGGCGCGGGCGATCTGCGAAGCGGCGAAAAAAGCGGTCGAAGCCGATCGGAAATATTCGGAAAAAGGAGATACCTGATCAATATGAGCAAAATTAAACCGATCCGCATCCAGCGCAAAAGAACGCGCGGTTTTAACCTGCAGGCTGAATCACTTTCCCGCAATGGTCTGTCGTGCGTTTATGTCGGAAGACCTTCGCGCTGGGGCAACCCGTATTTATACGGAAAATCCGAGATCGAACGCGACCAGATTATTAAAGCCTATAAGGTCTGGCTGGAATTTAAATTAGCCGAAGACCCTGATTTTCTCGAACCGCTGAAGGGGAAAAATCTCGCGTGTTTCTGCCGTGAATTGGACGAATGTCATGCCGACGTGCTTTTAGAACTGGCTAACGAATTTCCGATTCCATGGGGACAGGTCGTGATTGCCGTCAACCGACTGTTGTTCGAATTCGCTTCTTTCACCCATTGGGTCAACAAAGCCGATGCGTTGTATGCGCCGTATAAACCAATCAGCCAGGCTTTGATCTGTGTCGATGCCGTCGGACGGGTCTGCACGTCGGGCTATGAATTCGAGCGGGCGCGTGACGAGCAAACTTTCCCTGTCCGGGTCTTTTTGACGACCGACCGCTATGACGTTTTGTGAATAAAATAGTCTGCCGCGAAAGAAGAGGCTTTTGCAAAATCAGGTAAATTATGAGAAAAAGAAATTTCGTTACTGAAAATATGACTTACGTCCGCGCCATCGTTTCCGATGAGGAAAAACTGAATGTCAAAGCCCGCGCCAAGGAACTCGGTCTGAACGAATCCGAGTTGATTCGTCAGGGCTTGAAAAAAATGGGCGTCGAGATCGAGGTCGAAAAGGAGATCGGCGCGCCGGTCGGCAATAAGAACAATCCGCAGGGCAACCCCGAGCTTTTTAGATCTTCACCGAAATACCGGGAAAGCAAATCGAAAAAGTAAAACTTTAAATTACAATCCGTTTTTGGATATGGCAGATCGATATTTACCGGATATAGGGGAAACCTCACTTCCGGCTCGAAATTATTTTTGAAAATGCCTTGAAAATGCTTCCGGTTGTTTGTCAATTATGACTATATTTGTTAATATAATTATAGAATGACACAAAATATTAATTGGCACAAAATTTCAATTCCCGACATAATTTACACAAATATCAGCGAAGAGCTTTTTGAAGCGATTCACGAACAGCATATGCGGATTCGCTCGATGCGCTACAACGGCGACGACTCGCAAGCACTCGATTGGATTCGTCTGCTCGTTTCCGATAACGGACTGACCCACAAACTGCTTTATCTGGCGACCGGCTCGGATGGTTATATGGTCGGCTGCGAAGAATTCCGGAACGGCGAATCTTCCGGCGCAGTCAAACTGTCCGGTTACGGCTGGCGCGAGAACGCTTCTCAAGCCTGGGCGGACGGCAAAGAATACGTCAATTTATTGCTCTCGATGGGTTATGATTTTGCACCGGCTGAGGAACTTTAATTTGTGGTAAAATACCGATATGGATTTAGAGCAAACCATTGAACAATTAACAGCAAAAGATTTAAATGCGATTTTGAAAGATAAATCCATCAACACCGAAAAAATTCTGCCGCAAACATTTATGGTTGCAGTTAATTATCAATTGGTTATTCGCGCCTTCGGTGAGGAATGGACAGCTTGTTATGAATCTGGGCAGTATGACCGCTTTGGTGCTGTCACGGCGCACGGAAATAATATTGAAGAAGCGTTGAAAGAATTACTTTATTACTTTTTAAACCACGACGCTTTTAGGGATTTGCGCCACCTTTTGAATACTCCTGACCGCCATCAATCTTCTAAGACACAATCCATCTAATTATCAAGTCTGTTCGATACGACCCGATTGCGCCCGCGCAAAAGCGGTAAAAAGTCGTTTTTGCATTATTCTGGTCAATGATTAAAACGACAGGCACTGATCGTTCGCGTTCGGTGATTAGAAGGAGTCCGCATTTGCAGTATTCAGCCATTTATTTGACTTTGATATGCACTTCGCAATTCCAAAAGATCCCTGATTCACCGTAACTTTGAATTCTGGTTCTATAAAAAGGCGCGGGCGAATTGTTCCACTGATAGCCGGGAAATGGAATTTTTTCCTTTTGACCTTCCGATAACTTCAAATCGAGCCCGCATATTTTCAGGGTGTCGCCCGGGCTTTGGGTTCGTAATTCATCCGGAATCTCCAAATAAAATGCGACCGCCTTCCCATCAAAGTAATCGACCTGCAAAAATCTTTTGCCTGATTTGTTGTAAATGCGGTATTCGCCGTTTTCGGATTGAACATACTTGGTATCTATGTAATCGGGCTTGCCGTAGATCTGCTCGATTTGCTTCGCCGATTTATTGGCGAGACTGAAAAAATTGATGATCGGTTTAAGATTTTCCGTATTGGATTTAATCGTTTCTGTCGGTCTTTGAGCCGGGGTTGAGGTTTTAACGACCGCAATATTTTCCGATACCGGGTTTTGAGCGGCGCAGGCAGTCAGAAAGATCAGTAATAAAAGCAGAAGTTTTTCCATAAACCCTTAACTTAAAGAAATAATCTTGTTGATGGTATCCGGCGAAGTTGTTTGCGATTTCGGAAAACGTATAACAATTTTTCGATTTTGAAATTAATTACAAAGGCTCCGGCTGACGTAAGTCTTTCGACCGTTGCGATTAATGTAATAGCAGCCGCCGCGCGGACCGCGAATTAGGTTGCCTCTTCTGCTCGAAACCGAACGTGTTGAAACCGAACGCGATTTTTTTGCTTTATTTGATTTCACCGACCGTCTTTGCCCATCGGCTTCGCCCGGAAAAATAATAACGAACGATAAAACAAGAAAAATTGACAGTAGTAGTTTTTTCATAATGGTTTACTCCTTGGCGTCGCCTTCGCTTTCATAGAATGCGAATACGCGGCGCATTTTTTCAGAATGCTGGTAAATTTCGTCAAGATTCCCGATCGGAACGCGCTCTTCCTGACGTTTCTCGTCGAAAATACCGAGATACTTCTGCCCGCGGTTGAAATGCAGCCGGGCGAGCGGCTTGCGGTTATTGTTGTCGAGCAGAATTCCCATATAGCTTTGTGTATCGCGGTGCGTGATGCGGTTCGGGTCGACTATATCGCGTAATAACGATTTGACGATATAAAATCCTTCGAGCTCGTCGGCTGTCGTTTCGACAAGATTTTCCTTGGTGTTTTCCGGCGACTCTTCCGGTTCGTTCAAATCGGCGTTTCCGGACATGACCGCTTTCAGCCGGTCGTTGATCCTTTCGCTGATCAGCTGTTTGAAGCCGCGTCTGACCAGATCGGAGAAATATTCGCGACGCGCCGGGGTCAAAACGCCTTCATAAATTTTCGAGGCGAAGAGTTTTACGAATTCGTCGGACGGTTTTTCGATTTGTTCGTTGATCAGCCGCTTGATCTGGCGCGTATATTTCAGCTCGCCGGCAGAAGCAATGATGTCCTCGATGTTAAAAAATTCCTTCCGGAGCTTCTTTAATTCATTGATGGCGACATCGGTTAAGTCGGTCATATCGACTTCGAGGAACGGCTTTTCATCCATCTTGTTGGGCGCTTCCAGATCGGTAAAGAACCGGTAGATCAAACCGTTCGTCAGGACGGCGATGCGCGCTTCGGTGACCGCGAAATAGCGGAAAAGCTGCGAGGCGTGTTTGATGTTCAGATCGCCGCCGCAGTGTTTGCACTCGAATAGAATAATGATCTTGTCATCCTTTTTGACCGCGTAATCAACTTTCTCGCCTTTTTTTATTCCGACGTCGGCGATAAATTCCGGCACAACTTCGGTCGGATCGAAAATGTCGTAACCCAGAATATTGATGAACGGCATAATGAGCGCGTTTTTTGTCGCTTCTTCGGTCTGCAGCAGACTGCAGAGTTTCTCGGTTTTTAGCGCCAGAGCCTGAAGGCTTTCTACGAAATCCATAATTTTTTGCCCCTGTAATTAAAAATAAAAAACAGCTTCCAAAACCGGCGAAAACCCGCACGAAAAGAAATGTTTTAGAACAATTCTTTTTATTCTTTCCGGCTTTTCAATTGAAAAGCCGGGCATTGTTTTCGTCGTCGGTTTATAGAAGTCTTTTGTAAATGTTTGGAACAATGTAGTTTATTTCTCAAACATTGTCAATAAAATCAATTTTGGGGTAGTGTCCTAATTTGTGTTGGTGTTACTTTTATTTCGGCTTACCGCTATTCAACAACGCAATTGCTATTCGGGCGATTATCCAAACCGGCAATAATGGTAATCCGATTATTAACAAAACGGGTAAAAACGGAATCAGTAAACATCCCAAACCATTCAAGGTGTCATTTTTATTTGCACCTGATCCGTGTTTTCTAACTTGATGGTGGTATCTTCCGTAATATCCCATTATTTTTAATACTTCAACAAATCTTTCAAAGTCCAACCGTTTTAGTTAAACCGGCAGTTATTTACTCTGCTAACATGACCAGCAGTTTTGCGATCCCGTTCACCGCCTCATTGACGTTTGCGCCCGTCTGATCGCGGAATTCACCGCTCCAGCGCTCGGGTTTGGTGCGTTTGCCGAAAACCGCCCGGTAAGAAACATATTCCTCATACATCCAGCCGACCGTCTGCTCGCTGCCGCCGCCGGTTTCGACGAACCGCGCGACGCTGATCGTGATCTCGCGGGCGTTACTGCCGGCAATTTCCTTCGATTCGATAAATTCTTCGAGAAACGTCGATTCCCTTTCACGGATATCGAGTTTGGCATCCATCACGCCTTCATATGCGCCGTGCGAGCTGCTGTCATCCTCGCCCCAGTGCGCGCCGGTGCCCATCATATGCATGAACTGCCCCAGATCGGCGATATAGTGCGACATCGCGCCCGCGTAGTATGCCGCCAGACGTTTATCGCCGCTGCGAAGGGCGGCTTTCGCCTTGGTGAATTCTTCGAGCGCCCGCTGCGCCGCCCGGTCTTTGGTCACGTTTCCCCGGACATCGAAAAGAATGCAGTGGCATTGACGTTTATCGGCATAGCGTCCGGCTGCGCCGACTCCGGGCAGAAGTCCGTTGTCCGGTGCTTCCGTACCGGAAAAATAGATCATCAGATTGTCATTGATAAAAGACACGTCCGCGCCGTCGGCTTCCGCCAGCCCGACCGCTTTCCACGCGACCCAGTCGTGTCCGCCGAAAAACGGCTGATTTATATCGGTCGTTTTGGGACCGTTCTTCCAGGCGCCGAACGAATTAAAAGTAAAGACGAAAATCAGGAATAAGGACGCAAGTGGTTTCAAAACTGCCTCCGGGGAAATCTGGATTGAATAAAGCAGTTAATTTATAACCGCAAATCACAGTTAAGTCAATTTTCATCAAAATAAAAGCCTTTTTTCAGTCGCTCTCCGCGCCGAACAATTATCCGCTCAAAGAAAGTAACCTTATTTTCGAGGTGAAATAATGCAGGTTTTACAAAAGGGATCAACAGGCGAGAGCGTCCGGCAATGGCAGTCATTTCTTTGGGGCATCGGCTATAAATCGGTAGTTCTGACTTCCCTTTTCGACGACGTGACGACGCACGCGACCCGGGATTTTCAACTCAAATGTAAGTTGAAATCCGACGGTATGGTCGGTGCGCAGACGATCGCCGCCGCCATCAAATACGGCTTTCCGGTTATCGTGCCGGCAGGCTATCCGAAGAAACCGTCCTTCTCATATCCTTCGTCCGCGAAAGTGCGCGAAATGTTCGGCTCCTTCAAATACAACGTTCTTGCACAGGGAAATATTCAGATCACCGACGGCTGGGGAAACGCCAACATCATTCCGGTTCACATCCCGCAGCTTTCAGGAATCGAAGGCGCGCCGGCAAACTGCATTATTTATTTTCACCGGCGCGGGGCGAAGCAGCTGCAGGCTCTGTTTGCCGCGTGGGGACGCGCCGGAGTCCTGAAATACGTCAAAACATGGGCAGGCGCGTTCAACCCGCGAATGATCCGCGGCTCGACGACGCAGCTCTCGAATCACGCTTTCGGCAGTGCCTTCGACATCAACGCTTTCTGGAACGGACTCGGCAGAACGCCCGCCGCGATAGATAAACCCGGCACGGTTATTCCGCTCGTCAAGATCGCCAACGATCACGGCTTTTTCTGGGGCGGTCACTATAATTCCCGCCTCGACGGGATGCATTTCGAACTTGCTGTGATCGACGCGTTCCCGAAGCAGACCTTCGCCGATCTGGACGACGACGAAATAGATTTTCAAATTCCAACAATTCCGGCGGCGATAGCCGATCCCGCAGTAAATCCTGCCAACGTCAGTTTTGCCGCCGTGAGCGTAACTGACGAAAATTACCAGCACGGAAACATCTCTTCAGAAATTCCGCAGTTTAACCTTCCTGAACTTGAATCGCTGCCGCCGGACAATAATCAACCGGCAGGCGATGCGCCCGGCGCGCCGCCGTCCGCCACTCTCAATGTCGAGGATTACAAACCGTTCTGCAAACGCTGGGGGGCGCGGATCTGGACGGCTTTCGCCGGCGGTAACATCACGCAGGGCTTCGGGCTTGCCGTCGCCGCAATGAAGGATCTCGAACACTGGTATATCTATGCCGCTGCCGCCGTCGTCATTTTTCTGATCACGCTGTTCTTCGTCCTGCTCGCTTCGGTCGTGCTCGGCGTGATCCTGTGGCGCAACCGGACGGAAATCTCGCGCTACCTGACGCTCAAATACGACAGCCTCATCGACCCGGGCAAGAAAAATCTCGAACTGTTTTTTGAGAAAAAATAAGGAGAAAAACATAAAGCAATGGATAATAATGAAATTCCGAAAAAGAATCTAAAAAATCTTGACAATAGGGGAATTATTTTACAAATTTCCGCCAGAATTGTTGATCCCATTATGAACAGCCAACAGTTTTCGGTTGAGTTTACGAATGAGGAAATTATTGGGGACATCGCCCCGGATAACTTTTTCGCTAACGGTCAAATAGAATTAATCTCCGGAACTTTTAAAGGAACTAAACAGAAAATTGTTTGTAATGAAGGAAATCTTTTAACACTTTTTCTGCCGATAAATTTTCAAGCCGGAACTGAAATTGTATTAACACGGAACTCCGATGCGCCAACGATCCATTATCTAAAAACCCGCAAAGATGAAATTGAGTCATCCATAAGCCTTGACGAATCCATCATTGAACAGGCGCAGATCAGGATTATCGCCAAAAAAGCAGAACTGAATATATACCGCGATTTGTTAAGTTTTTTGAACGAAAAAAAAGAGAAATTATTAGGGGAAAGTTAGTAGAGAGTTAGGAGAAAAATTTTTATGTCTGAAAAGAATATTCCCGAAAACAATACTTTGACGGTCGAAGCGCTCGCCGCCGAATTGGTGAACCGCGGCGGGCAGATCGTCTGCTCATCCGACTGCACACCGAAAGAAATTCTTGCCGCGCGGCGCGATAACCGGTTCGCCGCCGCCGACAGTTTCGGTTTCGTACTGGTTTTGCAGCGCAAAAAACGAAAGGTCGTCCGCGACGCGGCTACCGGACTCTGGACAAAAAAGGAACGCGCCGAAACCGATAAGGACGGCACGGTCGAGGAAAGTGTCTGATGTCGAACCGCGTCCGCGAAATTTTCGATTTTGCCCAGCTCGAACCCGACTCGGCTTTCGACATCGAGCTGATGGTAAAAAGCTGTCATCCGGACGAACTGCGGCTGATCGAAAAGATCGCCGGCAATCTGTCGAATGCCGTGCGGAACGTAAAAGCGAAACAAAAATTTAATTCCGAGAACCAATCTTTTGATGATTAAGCTCGAAATAAATGGCAAAACCCGCATCATCCGCAACATTCTCCACGATGACGGCGAATCACTCGAAGCCCTTTATCGCGGCTGGAGAATTCATATCTATCCGATGTGGGGAAAACTCGTGAACGGTCGCTACCGCGACGATCTGAAAACGGGCGAGTTCGGCGTTGACGTGGCGGGTTCCGACGGCGGAAGGATCGTCGCGGCTGTGACCGGGTCACGGGAAAAGGCACTTGCGATGGCGCTGGAAAATATCCTGCTCTGACCGACGTTTATGACGAAAGAAGAGGTTTTAAAGATCGTTACTCACACCGGCGACTGCTACCGGGTCAAATCGAAGCATCACGCCGAACCTTTTAATATTTACGTGACTCAGATCGGGCAGGGTGGACTAATGCAGGAAGCCGGCGACTTACTCAAATTTCAATACGTCAATTTTTACGAGATCGAATGGATCGAGCATTACTAACCTTATGAACAGGATCAAATATTTTTCGGCAGGCGTAAATTACAGCAATGAAAAGCCGGTGAAAAAACATTAAATATTCCGTCCGACCGACAATACTGTTTCAGCATTACCCGATTTTTATGCGTCATCATTCCAGATGAAATTTGAACAGGAGAAAAATATAAATGAAGAAATTCGTTCTGACTTTAATCGTGATCGCCGTCGCCGCCTTCGGTTTCGGCGCTGATCAATACCATGCCCGCGGACCGGGTGAAACCGCTGCGGCGGACTTTGCAGAACAAACCGTAACTGCCGCGGCATCGGTCGAGCGGGAGAAGAGTGTCGTCCGGCAAACCGACCCCGATATTGTTTCCGCCCCGACCGGCAACGAAAAAAGACCGCCCGCCGCGCTGAAGACATTTTCCTTCAGCCGGACGGAGCAGGCTTTGACGGCGAGAAACCGGATTCTATTTGCCCGCAACGATTATTTGCCGGCAATGAAACCGTCCGAGCTTTCGCAGCAAAACGCCTTTTATAATACAACTGCGCCGCCGGACGCTTTCCGGGGATTCGGATTTTCCAACTACGCACGTGCGCGTATTTAGCGCGAAACATTTATTGAATTTCAATAATTAAAATAAACGGGAGCTGATCAAAAGGCTCCCGTTTATTTTTTATGAACGCACAAATTATGCTCGAAAAATTTTCCGCTTTCACGCCCCGGCAAAAAACGGCGCTTTTCATTACGGCGACGCTCATTGTCCTGCTCGTCGTCATCGGTATTCCACTGGCGACGTATTACATCGGCAAATCAGCCGCCCGCGCGACCGCCGAAAACGATTACCTGCGCGACCGGGATAAGAACCTGAAAAAGATCGAGACGCTTGAACAGCAGGCGGCGCGTCACGCCGAGAACGAAAAGCAGCTGGCGGCGGAAAACGCCCTGCTCAAAAAACAAAATGAAGCGACCGCCGAGATTTTGCGAGCGAACGACGCGGTTTTGCGCGGCGATACGACCAAATTTACCGAACTTCTGGAGAAAAGAAATGAAAAACTTAAAGAAATTAATGCCGATGATGATTTTGATTCTCAGCTTTGCGGTCTTTGCGCCGACGGCATTCAGTCAGGACTCCGACCCTTCTCTTTCTGTGAGCGATGTCAAGCAAATCCGTGAGCTGATCGCCGACCGTGATTACTGGAAAGATCAAGCCGCGGAAGAGAAACGGCAGAAGATCGAATGGCAGAAATCGTCCGCCAACTGGGAACGGCTTTATAATTCCGAAAAAGGACGCGCCGACGGCGTGCAGGAAAACCGGATCGCCGAACTTCGATCATCCGTCGCCGAACTCGGCAAAGCAAATTTCCAGCTTCGCGCACAGTCCGAAGACGATAAACGGCAGCTCGGCGAGCAGGCTTTCACGATCCGCAAACTCAAATCCGAGCGCAAATTGTATTTTGCCACGGGCTTCGCCGTCGGTTCCGCTGCCGGCGGTTTTGCCGGCTATAAGATCGGCACCCGCTTCCGCTTCTAATCGAATGTTTCCTTTACTTTTTATCGAAATCACAGTCGAACATCTCTACTGGGCAGGTGCGGGCATCCTCGCCACGCTTGGTGGTTTCGGCGCGTTTGCGACCGCCAAAAAAAACATCGGCACCGAATTATGGTCGCCGTTCAAAGAGCGGTTTCTGATGCCGCGCAAAACCCGCCAAAAAAAACTCGACGAGCTGATCGAATCAGCCGAAACTCTAAAAACCCAGGTCGCCGATATTTTCGCCGAAGTCAAACCGAACGGCGGCAGTTCGATCAAAGACGTGGTCAACCGCATTGAAAACCAGGTTACCCGGATTGAAAACCAAAACGACTGGACTTACGCCAAATTCCGGCACACGGACGAAACTTCACCGGACGCGCTTTTCGAGATGGACAATAACTTAAATATGACGTTCGCTAACCGCGCGCTCTGCGAACTGCTGAACGCCGACGCAGCCGAGATTCTCGACCGGCGCTGGCTTGCCAAAATCCCGAACTCGACCGAACGCAACCGGGTGATCGGTGAATGGCGCGACGCGGCGGAAAACTGCTGTCCGCTCGACATCCGGCACCTGATCGTCAACGGCGATAAAAAACAGATCACCGTCCGCGTGCGGGCAACTCCGCGTCTTAACCGCTCGAAGGAACTGCGCGGATTCTTCGGTAATATCAAAATCGCTTCCGAGTGATTACGCCTCCGCACAATAATTCTTCATTCTCCCGGATAATCATTTTCAAGTTTTAGAAACATCAGCTTGGCGGCTCGATAATACGAAAAAACCGGAAATCGTTTGTAAAAGGACGATTTCCACAAATCGAGTATGAAAAAACAAGCTGACAACGAAATCAACCCGAACGATCCCAACCCGAAAAAAGTCTGGCAGAACCGCATCGTCGAACAGGGCGAAAAACCTGCCAAAGATTTCAAATTCAATCCGAAAAATTGGCGGCTCCATCCGCAGACGCAAAGGGACGCGCTTAACGGCATCCTGGAATCCGTCGGCTGGGTGCAGAGCGTCATCGTGCTGCCCGACGGAACGCTGATCGACGGTCACGCCCGCATCGAAGAAGCGCTCAAGCTCGGCGACGACACGCCGGTTCCCTTCACGATGGTCAATCTGTCGGAAAAGGAAGCCGAACTGATGCTCGCGCTGTTCGATCCGCTCGGCGCGATGGCGAATGCCGACACGGAAAAATTCAACGAGCTTTCCGCCCTGCTCGAACTCGAATCTTCCGCCCTGCTCGAAGTCGTCGCCGATCTGTCACGCGCGAATTTGTCGGACATCGCGGAACTGCCAAGGCAGGACAACTCGGTCGGCGAAATGCTCCAGTATCTGAAATTCGACGGCGAAGCAATCCCTTTGACCGACGACGAGCTTGCCGGGCTGCGTGAACGGCTCAAAGCCTACATCGAGGAAAAAGGCGTGATCTACGGCTTCGCCGCGCATCTGCTCGGAATGTAGCATAAAAGCTATCGTGCCGATTTTACTTCCTCAGATGAGGTTTGAAATTGAGCAATCAACGGTGGCAAAAGCTGCAGAAATTATGCGGAATATTATTCCGCATAATTTCCGCGTCAAGCATAAAGGTCAGTTTGCTGATTTGCGCAAGTTGGCAGGCAAGCATAAAACGCCGAAAAGCAACACAAAATTACCAAATAACGTAATTCGCGTAATTTTACGATTTTACGATTTTGAATATCAATGATTGAATTTATCGAGAATTTTCCGATCTCCGAATTATCGCCGGCGGATTATAACCCGCGGCTGATCGATGAGGAATCTTTCCGGATGCTCCGCGAATCGCTCGGGAAATTCGGCGTCATCAAACCTGTTCTGCTGAACGGGAACGGCACGCTGATGGCTGGTCACCAGCGCGTCAAAGCCCTGCTCGCCAACCGGCGGACGCACGTCCCGGCGCTGCGGACGAAACACGTCGGGCTGAAGGACGAAGCGCGGCTCAATCTTTATCACAACTCGGTCGAAACCAATTCGTCCGAGGTCGAGATCACCGGCGCGCTTTCCGTCGGCGCGTTTCAATGGATCGAACCGAATAGAATCAACATCGTCCGGCGCGACAAGCCGGCGATGGTTGCCGAGATCTGCCGCCTGATCATCAAATACGAAGAGTGGGGCAGTCTGATCGTTTCCGAGTCCGGCAAGGTCCTGTTCAATTCGGATTACGCCGTCGCGTCGGCGAATCTCTGCAAACCGGTTTTAGCCTATATTCTTCCGGAAAATTCGGCAGCAGAAATGTTCCCTTTTCTGACCCGCGATTACGGAAAATATCATTACGACACGCTGCCCGTCGAAAACATCAACCAGAAGAAATGCCAGATGCACCGGCTCCGGTCGGGCGAAAAAGGCAAGAAAAACCGTTCGTCGTGTTACGAGCTGGTCGCGCTCCCGCGGATCACGAAAGAGCAGCGCGGTTTTGATTTCGGTGAAGGCTACGGCGATTACCGGAAGCGTCTGCAGGACGAGGGCTACAACATTGACGGCTATGAACCTTTTCAGACCGTGATCGGCACGTCGAAAATAGATTTGCCGACGATCCGGACGGCGATCCGCCGCGCCGAGGAAAACATCTCCGCGCACGGTCAGTTCGATTACGTCATCCTCGATTCGGTCATCAATTCCGTGACCTCGCTCGAATACGAGCATTATGTTCTCGTGACCTGCAACGCTCTGCTCCGGAACGACGGCACGTTCTACACTTCGACGCGCCGCATGCAGAACCAGGTCAACGCCGCCAAAAAGAAATTTACCCGCAAACAGCGGGCGATCGAATTCATGGACGACGACGGTTTTTCGACGATCTTCCGGGACGGTCTCTGGACCAAGCAGCGATTTCACACCGATGAATCTTTCAAGGCAACACTGCTGCGCTATTTCGGTGAAGTCGAGATACTTCCCTTCTACGACCGCGCGAAACTGCAGATCTGCGCTTTTGCTTCCAAGCCGAAGGCTCTGCCGGAAGAGGTATTCCGCACCGCGATCGATACGGAATTTAATCTCGATTACAACGGTCGGAAACTGAACGAACACGCTAAACTATTGGAAAGATTAATGTTAGAATTGGAGAAGAATGATAGAATTACACGATCTTAAAATCACCGGCTCCTTCCGCTATCTGTGGCTGAAATATGTTACCGGCGTCGATCTGGAAGTTCATTGCGCGAAATGTCTTGTGGGGGAATATTCGACCGCCGTCAAAAAGGATGTCGGCGAAACGGAGCTGATCGAGCTCGACGAATTCCCGGCGAAAATTTTCTATCTGTGCGGCGTCGCGATTCCCTTCAAATGGGAAAATAATTTTCATCTCGCTTTCGAAGAAGCAACGGGCGAAGAGTTCCGGGTTGACGAGCTGGGAATTTCGGTGACGGTCAGAAATGCCCACCGGCTACCGATCACGACCGAGGCGATGAACGAAATTAATCACCCGCGAATCGGGAATAAATCGTATTCGACTTGCCGTAACTGGCAGTTTGCTAATTATCTAAAACGATTACAAAACCTAAAGATTATTTAATTAAATTTGTTGTAAAATTTTGTTGAAATTTGTTTAACATATATGCTAACATACAAATCGGCATTTCTCGCTACAAATCAGATATTTCATAAACCGACCTTAAAACACTTCTCCAACCGCCCATTAAAATAACTTTCCATTCGACCAATCCATACTTAGAGAAGTGTTTTTGCTAAAAACATATGAACAATACTCTCTACTATGGTGACAACCTGGAGATTCTACGGAATGACATTCCGAGCGAGTCTGTTGATTTAACTTATTTGGATCCACCATTTAACAGCAATCGCAATTACAATGTGCTTTTTCGTGAAGAGTCAGGTCTGGAGTCTGAAGCTCAGATAACCGCATTTGAAGATACCTGGCACTGGAACAATACAACAATTCAGACTTACCATAATCTTCTAACCACCGCACCGGATAAAGTTGCCACGATGATTAACGCAATGAAAACCTTCATCGGCGGAAATCAAATGATGGCTTATCTGGTGATGATGACAGTTAGGTTAATGGAGCTTCACCGCGTTTTGAAACCGACCGGAAGTTTATATTTACATTGCGATCCGACTGCCTCGCATTACTTAAAAATTATTCTGGATACGATTTTCGGTGCAGATAACTACCGAAGTGAGATAATTTGGAAACGGACAAGTTCTCATAATTCTGCAAAAAGATTCGGACCGATTCACGACACAATATTTTTCTATACCAAGTCGAAAAAATTTACTTGGAATAAAGTATATCAATCGTATAATCCTGATTACGTTAAAACATTTTATAATCACTTTGAAGATGGTAAACCATTTCAATTAGGAGATTTAACAGGTTCAGGCGTTCGTCACGGAGATTCAGGCAAACCTTGGCGAGATGTAAATCCAACCGATATTGGGCGACACTGGGCAGTCCCAAATGAACTGCTTCAACAATTTACTGTAAATATTTCAAATCTTACCACTCAAGAGAAGCTAGACATTCTCGATAAAAACGGTTTTGTATATTGGACTAAAAACAACAAACCCAGATTGAAAAGATTTCTTAATGAAAACGCCGGGGTTCCCGTCCAAGATGTCATCGAAGATATTTATCCTCTTTCCTCAAATGATGCAGAACGGCTTGGTTATCCTACTCAAAAACCCGTTGAATTATTGAAACGATTATTTGAAGCATCTTCGAATGAAGGCGACGTTATTTTGGATGCATTCTGTGGGTGCGGAACTAGTATTGCCGCTGCTCAGGAACTTAACCGTTATTGGATAGGAATTTATATTACACATTTAGCGATTGCTCTTCAAAAATATCGGCTTCTTGATTCTTTTAAATTTGTAGAGAATAAAGATTATGTTGTTATCAGAGAACCTAAAGATTTAGAAAGCGCAAAAAATCTTGCTAACGAAGATCGTTATCAGTTTCAATGGTGGGCATTATCACTGGTTCAAGCTATCCCAATGGGAAGTTCATTTGGTAATAAAGTTGGAAAGAAAGGCGCAGATCGCGGAATTGACGGAGCAATAAATTTCACAGAATTTGGCAAAGATAAACTTAAAAAGGTTTTGATTCAGGTTAAATCCGGTAAAGTAAAATCCGGCGACATTCGAGATTTGCGGGGCACGATGGAACGTGAAAACGCCGCCATTAGCGTTTTCATCACTCTTGAAAAACCAACATCGAAAATGTTTGACGAAGCCTATGAAGCGGGTTTCTATCAATCATTTGCGGGAGCAACAAAGTTTCTCAAAATCCAGATAATAACAATTGAAGATTTGTTACATGGCGCAGAAATCAAAATGCCCCCGCGTCTTCATCAAAATTTCAAAATAGCTCCGCGCATACTCGAAAAAATTAAACAAGTTCAACCCAGTCTTTACTAAAGAACAACAAAAAATATTTCGGAAAAACAATATTCCCGCTCGAATTGTCATAATTTTCATTCTGTTATGGCGAAAAGACCCAAAAAATCTGCTCCGACAGCGGAAACCGCGAAAGATGAAAGTGCGGCAGTTAAACCGAAACGCGCCGTTAAAGCAAAACCTGCGTCGAAAAAGCCGCCGAAAAAACCCGGAAAAATAACTAAAAAAATAACCGAAGCGGCGGCGAAACGACTGCCCGATCCGAAAACCTTGGGTAATAAATCAAAGCCGGCACCGGACAAGCCTGCCCCGGTGCCGCGCAAAAAACGCGAGCGCAAAGCTCACGCAACGCGTCCGACACCCGAAGAAGAAGTCAAAATAAATGAGCGCCGGTTTCTCGTCTGGGATCTCTATAAAGCCGGCGCGAGCTACCGGGCGATCAGCGAGCATCTGAAAGCCAAAGGCGAAAAGCATCATTCGGTCGGCACGGTGCATTCCGATCTGCAGTTCTGCCTGAATCTTCAGCACAACGAGCTCGAACTCGACGTGAAAGACCATATCGAAAACGAGGTCGCCGTGCTGCGCGATGTGCGGCTCAATTTTTTCCCGGTGATGAAAGACCCGAAAATGCCGTATGACATCCGTTTGAATGCCGGCACGATGGTCATCAACACCGTCAAGGAGATCGCCCGCCTGCGCAATCTGTATAAACCGCTGAAGATGATGCTCAGCCCGGACGACGAATTAGCGAAAATTCTCGGCATTTCTCCCGATCAGCTGCCCGATGTCGACAACACCGAAGATAAATAAACTCACGCGCGAGCAGCTCGTCGGGCTGATCTCGGCAATGCCCGACGGTCAGAAGAAGGTTCGCGCCGTCGAACTCGCCGTCCGCAAATACGCGTCCTTCACGCCGACCTCGCAAAAGCAGCGTTTCAATAAATATAAATTCAAACCCGCCGAATATATTCAAATCCTGCTCAAATGGACTGCCTGGACCGGTATGGACGAAGCGCACCCGGGTCAGTTCGAGATTCTCGAAGCCTGCGCGCTCGTCATGCGCCAGCAGGAAGAGAAAGACCTTTACGAAAAGGGCGAATTGAAGCGTGAGCAGCTGACCTGCTGGAAGCCCGGACAAACCGTTAAGAACTGGATCCGCGTCGAATCAGGAAATGGAATAGGAAAGACAAAATCAGCTTCCGGCATTCTTAACTGGTTTCTCGACTGCTTCGTGCCGTCGGCGATCTTCACGTTCGCGCCGGGCGGCGATCAGGCGCGTTTCGCAATGTGGGCGGAAATCCGGAAGGATCGCGAAAATAAAGGTCTGCCCGGACGCGTGCTCGAAACGGAAATTAAAATTTCAGGCTATCATTTCGCCGCGCACCGCACGGTTTCGGACGGTCTGGGCAAAGGCGAGGAGCGCATCAAAGGCAAGCACGAAGCCTACCAGCTGTTCATTCTCGACGAAGCGGACGGCATTCCCGATTTCGTTTTCGATTCGATCACCTCGATGACCTCGGGCGGCAACTCGCTCGTGATCATGTTCGCGAACCCGAAATCGCGCGCCTCGATGTTTCACCGCGTCAGGAACCGTTCCTACGTTCAGAGCTTTCGCGTCTCGACGCTTTATCACCCGAACGTCGTCGCCGGCATGGAAGTCGTGCCGGGAGCCGTCAAACGGGACTTCGTCGAGCGCAAGATCGAGAACGACTGCGACATTATCCACGAGCACCGGTGCGAGGAAACGGACGAAGATCATATTCACGACGGCTGTTTTTTCTGCGACGGAGATCACAAAGAGCTTCACGTTCCTGACGATTTCACCTTCGAGCTGCCCTACGCCGTCACGATCGGAGAAAAACATTATCTGCCCGGCACGATCTTCCGCCCGAATCCGCGTTTTATGACGGATATTCTCGGCATCACGCCGCCGAATTCCGCCGACAATACAGTCGTGCCGGTCGGGCGTTACGAAGCGGCAAAGAAACGCGTCCCGGAAGGCGGCGATCCGACGTTTGCGCGGGTCGGTCTCGATGCGGCGCGGTTCGGCGGCGATCTCGGGAAGATGTATATCCGCTGGCAGGATGCCGTCTGGCTCGCTTGCGAATTTTTCAAGCAAAAAACGGAAAAATATGTCGAGACGATCCGCGAAGAATGTCTGAAGCTGAAGGAAAAAGGCGTAAAATCTTTGCATCTTCGCATTGATGCCGGATACGGCGGCGGAATTATTGACGCGCTTCGGATTGACGACGAGCTGATCAAAGCGTTCGACGAATACGAAGTTTTCGAGGTTCATTTCGGCAGCACGAAAACTTACAGCCCGGATTATTACGATATAGTCACGGAAATGTATTTCGAAGCCGCCGAATCATTAAAGGGCATCGCGGTCATTAATCCACCCGAAGCGCTCGAAATCGACCTTTGCGAGCGCGAATACGATTACCGCAATGTCGGCGGAAAGACCAAGAAAAAGCTCGAACAAAAACCGGATTTCAAAAAGCGTAAGAAACATTCTCCCGACGACGGCGACGGCTTCGTGCTGGCGGTCGCACCCGATTACTGTTTCAAAAAAGTGACGGTCGCCGTTGTCAGTTCCCCCGGAATGAATCCGCTACCCACGCAAACGACGGCGGTCGAAGATATAGCAAATATTCTGGGTTTGTAAAATATGGTTGGGTAAAAATTATGAGTGAAGAAATAAAGGAACAACCGGCTTCGATCGGGTTTATCGGCGAAAGCAGTAATCTGCAGATCGAATTTGCGGATGGTGTGCAGTCCATTCCCGGTCACATTATCGCCGAACTCGGCGGCGCGGAAAATATTTTGAAGATCGCGCCGGGATTAAAAACGAAAACCTACGGCGAGTTTCTAAGCGCGTTTCGTTTGGCGATGCAGAAAAAACAAGTGAACCGTCTCGGACAGGATTTTATCGGTGGACATTTTTCGAAGAATTTCAGAGATTTTTAGACTTTGAGTAAACATTTGTATGATCAACCATCAATTCGTTTTCTTTTAATTGCGCCAAATATGTTTGAAATTAATAGCAATAATATATATATCAAAAGTGCAACCAAGGCGCTGACCGAGAGAACTACGATAAGAAATACAAAGGGGAAAATTAGACTTGGAATTATTAAAAACCAGACAAACGGATGAAAATCATTACTCTTTATTGCTTCTGTTACATAAAGATAAAACAAACACACTACCGAAAGTATCGAAAATCCAAAAATTAGCCAGTCAGAGTAATAGAATTCTGGAGATGCGTATAAATAAATACCCAGACAAATATATGGGATTGCAATTAAACAATACAAAAATATAGTTACCAAACTTATTGGATTTCGATAAAACGAAGGATCATCCAAATAAATTATAGGCTTCAAGGGGAAGGTTCTTTCGATAGGTCTGGAATCAAAAACTTGAGATCCTCGAACAAATTCCTGATAAAATTGTATAGGCGTTCGAGGACGATCTAAAGGATTTTTGTCTAATGTTCTATTTATTAATTTATCAATATATTCGGTTACCTCTTTGTTTTTTGCCCGAATAGATGGAGGTCGCTCATTCATTTGTTGTCTGACTAAAGCGTAAATATGTGTTTGACTGAAAGGAAGAACGCCTGTAAGCATTTCAAAAGTTAACACTCCTATACTATAAATATCGCTTGCCGTGCTTGCTTTGTTTTCAAATACCTCCGGTGCCATATATTGAGGGGTTCCCACAACTCTGCTGATAGTCGAACCTAAGGTCGATTGGATAATTCGAGCTAAACCAAAATCAATAACCTTTACTTTTTCTTCAGGAGTGCCTCTATCCACTAAAAATATATTATTAGCTTTAATATCCAAATGAATAACTTTATTTTGGTGAGCTAGATCAAGGGCACTACAAATTTGTTGAAGTACATGGGAGGTTTTATCAACGGAAAAAGGACCTTCTTCAAGCAAAGCTCTTCCTAAAGAACATCCCTCTAACCATTCCATTGCAATGTAAACTATATTTTCTTGAATTCCGGTTTCATATACGCTAACGATATTTGGATGCCGCAATTTTTTGAGGATTTCGCCCTCTCTATGAAAAAGCTTTAAATATATTTGTCTCCTTTCCTGATGAATCAAGTATCTTGGAGGAAGTATCTTCACAGCAACAGTCTTTCGATTCTTTAAATCTATAGCTTTATAGACAATTCCCATTCCTCCTTCATCAACAAATTCTTCAAGCTCAAATTGCCCTAAGATTTTTCCGACAAAATTATAAATATCAGGTTTTGAAAGAGGTGTGCGATTCATTTCATACGTTATAAATTAAAAGTTATTTTAAAACAAGCAAAATTCGCAAATTTATTATTTGCGCTCAAATCAATAAATTCCTCAAAGCCACTAAAATCCTAAGAGTCCGCCTCCGGTCTTTAGGATTATGGCAAAAAACACTTATCAAAAACTGATTGACGCGCTTTTCGGGGAAACCGTGCAGCTGAACCTCGCGGAAAATGCGTCCGCCGAAGAGCCGTTTCCTTCGTCCGGGCTGACGCTTCTGAATCTGACCGCGCCCGAAGTGCCGGTCAAGGAAACGGCAATCGTTCCGGAAGTCGTCGAATCCATACCGACCGAACAAAAAAATCTGCAAACCGATTCGTCCACCGCAATCGCCGTCATTGATCTCGGGCGCGGCACATCGTCGCAGCTCGAACGCAAACTCGATGCGCGTCTGCTGCGCAATTACGCGAAATATTCCGTCTGGGTCCGCGCCGCGCTCAATTACAAGCGCGAAAAACTCGGACGCGCTCAATTCGAGATAATTCCCCGAGATTCGACCGAAAAACCAAACCGCGTGGATAAATTCGTCCGCGCCGAAGTCGAAAGCTTGATCCGCCACCCGAACAGCGCCGGCGATTCCTACGGGATTCTCAAAGAGCAGCTGCTCGAAGACTATTACGTCATCGGACACGGCTGTTTCGAGCTCGACCTGTTCAACGATCTGACAGTGCGTTCGAT
Source organism: Pyrinomonadaceae bacterium (assembly GCA_022843305.1). Classification (GTDB taxonomy): domain Bacteria; phylum Acidobacteriota; class Blastocatellia; order Pyrinomonadales; family Pyrinomonadaceae; genus JAFDVJ01. The sequence goes on from JALHNX010000027.1 coordinate 29,200, forward strand.
CCGGATCATGGACGCGGCGCGGATCGGCTTCGTCAAAAACTGGAACGGAACCGACAACAGCGTTCCGCGCTACGTCGAATTCGCCGATAATTACGCCGCGCGCGTTAAACGGTTTTTGGCATCCGAGCAGGTTCTGTGCATGGTCAATACGCCGATGTCGAACACGAAGCTCGGTTTCTCGCACGTCGAAGCCCTGCACCGGACGATCGTCGCGCTGCTTTCCGGAGACGAATTTTTGATCAGACAGATTCTCCAGCCGGTCAGCGAAAAACTCATTTCGCTCGGTGAAGGCGTGACGCAGACGCAGGTCGATTCCTTCAAATATCAAATTCAACAAGTTCGCGACAAGCTCGCCGTGATCGGCGGCGCGAAAGACCCGAAGGTTATTAATTTGAGCGCTTCCGCCGACGAAATGAAAATTCTCGACGGCTGTGAATGGTTCGTCCGCCAGGTCGCCGCGATTTTCAATATCTCGACCGCCAAATTAAAGCTCGCTGTGGATACTTCGCGCGCGAACACGTCCGAAATGATGGCGGACGATCTCGAAGGACTCGAAGGCGATTTGACGCGAATTATCGAGATCGAGAATTCATGCTTTATCGACCGCTACGAATACAAGGGCGAGATAAACCTGAAATTCTCCTACCCGATCATGCACCGCAAGGACGAAAAGCAGCAGGCATTCATTGCCAGGCAGCAGACCGGAACGCCCTGGGGGTCGATCAACGAGGCGCGTTCGCGCACCGGAGAAAAGGAATACGACGAGCAGGAAATGCCCTTCTGCAACGAGCCGATCATCCTGATGGGCAAAGGCACGCCGGTTCCCTACTCGATCTGGGTCAAGGAAATGCAGGAACGCGAGAATAATATCGGCAAAGAACCGGCGCCCGCCACCCCGCCGGAAGAAAACGCGGACGATAAAACCACCGCTAAACAATAAATGTTTTTTTCTTTTTAGAATTCAAACGGAGTTTACGACCCGAGATGATTTTACGAAAACACGCAAAAAACGGATCGGCAGCCGACGCGCTGGCGAACGAAATCACCTTTAAGTTTCTGCCGACACTTAAAACCTTCGAGAAGGACGGCAAGAAATACTGCCGCCTGACCGCCTCGTCGAACGCCGAGGATCTGGTCGGCGACATTATGAGCGTCAACGCGCTCAAGCAGATGGAAGCGCAGGCGGTCGGCACGGTGATGTTCATGAATCACTCGACGAACGTTCCCGAAGACGTTTTCGGCGCGATTGTCGAAGCCGAACTGAAGGAAGAACCCGTCGAACTGCCGCTCGGCAGCGCCAAGGTTTTCGTGCTTCATTATCTGGTCGAGGTCGAAGAATCGAACGAACGCGCGGTCAAATGCTGGCAGATGATCGAGAGCGGCAAAAAGCTCGGCGCGTCCGTGACGGTTCTCGTCAAGGATTCAAAACCGAACCCGAAACGCAAAAACGGGATCATCATCGAGGATGTTTATTATCTCGAAACGTCGCTCGTCGGCATTCCCTGCAATCAACTGTCGTGGGTTTACTCGGCAAGCAAGGCTTTGGAACTGGCGGGAAAACGCGCCGCCAAAAACGCAATCGCGGAAGCTGAAAACGCTCCGCTCGACAACAACAACGGAGAAACAGCTATGTCAATCGAAACAAATAAAACCGCGGTCGCCGCCGGTGAAATTCCGGGAGAAGCCGGTCAATATTTTGCCCGCACGATTGCGGCGATCGCGGTCTATAAAACGATCGGCGAACAGATCGCGGCGAAAGCGGAAAACATTCAGATCCCGGAAGTCGTCGCCAAGGGAATGTTCAACGACATTCTCGCGCAGGAACCCAAATTATGGGAATTGTTCGATATTCTGTGCGAGGTCAAATGGAATCTGATGAGCCAGAAGCGCAATCTGGAATATCTCGGACAGACGGATTTCAGCGCGATTCTCGCCGCCTGGGACGAAGCGCTCGACGAGTTCAAAGCGGCGGCGGTCGTCAGCTTCAAATACTGGGGCGATTTCGACGCGGACTCGATGCTCGTTTTCTACTCGCTCGATCTCCAAAAATCTTTTGAAAGTTTAGCGGAAGTTTACGAAAAATCTTCCGACGAAAACGTGCGGTCGCAAGTGCGCGAAACGGGCGAAAAACTGCTCGAACTTGCCAAACAGATCGGCATCGTCAAAACGGCTGAAACGGATTCCGAACCGGCAGCGATTCAGATACCGGATGCGACCGACGAGCAAATCGAAAAATCCCAGAAATTCATCGAGCTGCAGAAATTACTCGATGAAATGACCGAAAACTACGAAACCGCGAAAGCCGGGTTGAAGGTTGCGGGTAAGCTGATGGACACACAACTTCGTCAGCCGCTCGAAACCGAAGGAACGCCAGCGACCTCGTAAGTTGTCGAGTTTTGGAAAAGCAAAAAACACAAAACCAATAATTTAAGAGGAGCAAAATAAATACTATGGACAAAGAATTAAAGGATATTCTGGACGGACTCAATAATTCCGCCCAGCAGCTTGCCAAATCCGCCGGCGTGAAAACCGCCGCAAATACGAATCCGCCCGCAGCGACACCGAAAACGGCGGAAGAACTCGAAATCGAGTCGAAAAAACTGACTTCGAAAACGATGGACGCGGTATTTGAAGACCCGCTTCGCAAAAACTTCGAGCGGCTCGCCAAAGCGTCTCCTTCGCAGTTCGGTTATCTCGGCGCGATGAAAACGCTCGAAGATCCGTACGCCTTTATCCGCGCTCAAAAAGCAGACGGCAGTTACCGGATCAAGAACGCCGACCTCGACCTGATCATCAAGGGCATTCTGGCGATCAACGCCGAAGACCCGGAAGCGCACGGCGCGACGAAGCTCGTCGAATGGGCGGAAAAATCCGGCAATCCGGCAGGCACCATGCAGGGCGCGTTCGAACAGGCGTTCAGCCAGAAATCGTTCGGCGACAACACGCCGATCGTTCGCAAAGCGGTCGATTCGACCGTCGGCGCGGCGCTCATCCGCACGGACATCGAGCCGATCCTGCGCGAGGCGTTTAACCGCGTTTTCCCGGCATACGAGATGTTTCCCAAAATTCCCGCGAACGGCATTAACCACACCTGGACGCAGCAGACGGCTTACGGTTCGGCTTCGCTGCTGGACGAGCTCGGCGATTACTCGGCAGCCGCGTCGAATAACACCTATTCGCGCGTCGCTACGACGAACATCGCCGTCGCCGCGTCGCAGCGCGAGATCGGATTGAAAGCGATGTTCGCATCGCAGCAGTCGGGAATGAGCTTCAATCTCGGCGGCAATAACAATCTCGAAGTGATGGGCGCGCTGATCGCCATCGCCAACGTCATTCAGGGACAGATCTTTCAAGGCAATTACTCGGTCGCTGCGAAAACGCTCGACGACGAAGACGGATTGACGAATACGAAGGGCTTCGACGGCTTCCGCCAGCAGCTCAAAGGTTCGGGCTATTCAATCAACAAAGGATCGGACACTTATCTGACGGTGCTTCGCCGCGCGGTCGGTCAGTTGTTCGACGCGGGCGCGAACATGAATGAGGTTGCCGTGTTCCTTTCGATCGGCGCGCAGAATGCACTCGACGCGGAACTCGAAACCTTCTACCAGTATCTGAAATCGGAATCCGGGAATGCCACGCCGACCAATTTCAGTGCCGCCGGTCTCTCGATGCTCAACGGCATCCTGGCACGTCTGAAAGCGGTTCCGGCGCAGGCAACGCAGGGTAACGGTATCGGTTACTACACCTATTCGGCAGCCGCGACGGAAGACATTTACGTGCTCGACCCGAACGGAACGGCTTTGCCCTACATCGGCAGCCCGTCGCCGACGATTCTGGAACTTCCGACCGGCTGGGGCAACCATCTGTCAAATACATATGTTCCGTTCCTGATGATCGGAATGGCGATCTACGTCAAACCGTTCAACCGGAAAATCCGCATCGCGCAGACCACTATCTAAACAGCGGTTTGTGCTGTTCGTTTCGAGGAAGTGAAGCGTCAAAAACTTCACTTCCCTTTTTCAATAAAAAAGGAGAAAAAGCTATGAAAGTTTTAAGAGGCATCGGGAACGGTTTGCTGACATTCGTCGGAAGCGTGCTGACGCTGACGCTGAACAGCGACGGTTATCTTTCGATTAACGGTAAGCGCATCTATTTTTTGACGACCGCGATCACCGCCGACACGACGGTGACGACTGCGCCGGCTGGATCGTTCGCCGTCACGACGCATGCGACCGGACGGGCAAGCATCTTCCGTTCGGATGCCGCCAAGTGGCAGTTTTTGACTAACGCTTAATGCGTCAGAATTTTTTTACGATTGATATTTTTGTTAATTTAAGGAGAAAAATAAATGTCCAATACAAAACCCAAGGAACAACCCAAATCTGAAACGCCGGAGAACAAATTACCGGAAGATGAAACGCCGGAAACAAAAGAAGTGCGGGACGAAAAAGCTGTCGCCCCGGTTGCCGAACCGGTTATCAAGCGCGGCTGGCAAAAAGTTCACGCGAAGGGCTTTGTCGGCAATTACAAGGGAGTCGTTTTCGACGATGAGGGAATTTGCCCGCGCATCACCGACGCGACCCTGGAAGCTCTGCAAGCCGATTATCCCGGCTTGAAGGTCAAGGTCATTGACTAATGGCTGTTGACCCGAATCTTTTCGGAACCGCTTATCTCGATGCCGAATCGTTCCGCGACATGGCGGGGCTTTTCGGTGTCGGGATGGCTTTTTGCGATTACCCGGCAACGAACGACGGCAACGCGAAACTCCTGCGCGTCCTGCAGGCGGCATCGCGCGCGATTGACGCTTTCTGCGCAAAGGATTTTGCGCCCGCCGACCGCAGCGAACAGCACGCGCTCGATCTGACGACCTGGCAATTCAAGGTCAATCGCCCGCCGGTTACGGAGATCGTCTCCTGCACGATCCGCTACGCCGCGGACGGCACGATCACCATCCATCCTTCAAAAATCTACGTCAACAACCAGCAGCGTTTCTGCGAGATCACCCGCGATCTCGACGGCAGCCTGATGATTCTCGAAACCATCGGGACGGAACTGCGCGAACCGCAGATCGAAGTCGTGTATAAATCGACGCAGGACATTCCGATGCACGTCAAATTAGCCTGCGGATTTCAAGCCGGGCATCTCATCAATTCCGGGTTCGCCGACAAGGTTTTGCCGCCGAATTTCGGGAAAATAGATATGGGCGGATTGAGCGTCAACAATAAAAAGGGTTATCGTTCGAGCGAGGAAATGAGTGCCGGTTCGTTCAGCCCCGATGCCGAACGGTTATTGAAGCAGGAGATCAATTTTTCGGTTGCTTAAATATTTGATAAATCAGTTACATTGTATCGAACGGAGAAACAATGTAGCAGTTAAATTCCTCAGAATGAAGACAAATACCATCAATCAACGATCCAATGAACTGTTCGGGTTTCACATTGCGACAATTAGTAACATTTTCATAATTTGGAACGCCGAAATAAGTATAATGGGTATAAAATGGGTATCCGGTATAAAGCGTGAATATAAAAGTGTCCCCGAATCTGGTTTGGCGATATTCATGTCGTAAGCACGAATCGACCAACTCTTTGGTAACTTTTGATAAACCCAAAACACATCCATTTTCATCTTCGTTTTCACTCCAACCTAAAGGAAGTCCCTTTGTAGATAAAACACCATGAATAACATTTACGGATATTGAATCTATCGTTTCTTTATCTTTTGAGGTGATCTTTAAATAAGCATTTTTGAAAATGTAGAAATAACCATAAGTAAAATTCTCATTTTCTTCTGCTGTTTGGAGTTCATAAGCCGCCCTCGCCTCGCCTTCTATTTGCGGGTCCGAAGTCGGCTCGTCAACTTCAGGCAAATCAGTTTCATAGCCTCCGTACGAAAAGGTTTCGTAAACGGCATCATATTCTTTGTAGATTTTATTTGGGACACCCAAAACATTTTTCATAAATTCGATACTGCTTCCCGGTCCAAGGGAATCGAAAATAGATGAATCAATAATTCTTTCTATGTTTGGGAATCTGACAACCTTTTGTTTTTTTTCCTTACTTTTCTCCCTTACAAATAAATAAATTTGCTCTGCCATTAGTACAATGGCACCGCCTGCAGCCCCGATAAGGATTGTATTTATGTCCATAAAAACGAAATTGTATATTGATTTTGAAAAATGTAAAAGAAGATATGAAATTGATTCAAAATGATTATTATTTCGCAAGATTACGCTCATTTATTAGAAGTAACAATTAACCTTGCAAAGTTGCTACTTTTGCAGATGTGAGTTTTGCTTGTGTTCAAAATTACCTAGCCGCCCAGTTTTACACGTTCCAGCCGAAGAACGGTGAATGCCGTTTCCTCGCGCCGCCGAACGAGGAAGAAACGAACGACCAGGGATTCGTGTCGGACTCGTTTACGCCGCGGACGGGAAGTTTTTTTCAATGCTCGTGGATGCCGAAAAAAGCGGATAAATCTTCGGACGACACGCTGATCGCCGAGCAGACGCGCTCGACCGCAATTTATGAGATCACCGTCGCGCAGACCATCGAAGGCGCGGCGATTGTTTGTTTGGCGTCGGATCGCGTCGAACTGCGCACCGTCATCGGCGACGCAAATTCGGTCATTACCTGCGAGATTGTCCGGCGCGTCAATCAGAACAATGCGGCGTGGCTGATCTACGCCGTCGATCCGGACGATAACTCTTAAGTGAAGAATTATGAGAGTCGTCAGAACATCACGCGGAAAACAGATCATCGCCGCGACCGAACGAAACGCCTTCCGGACGATCGCCGGCGCGGTCGAAGACGGTTTGCAGGAAATGCAGCGCCGTGTGCCGGTTGACGAAGGCGATCTCGAAAGCACTTTGCAGAAACGCGACGACGGGCAGGGACACGGAATGCTGATGGCGGGCGGTCCGTCGCAGATCTCCGATAAGTTCGTCGATTACGAGCTGCACGTCGAATACGGGACGGACGATCAGGCGGCGCAGCCGTTTTACCGTCCGGCGGTCGAGGTCGTAAAAAACCGCATCCGGCGCGATATGCGCATTACCGATAAATAATGACTGAAGAGCGGACAAATTTTCTGATAGTTCTCGTGCGCGGCGGAAATTTTTCGACCGTCTGGGAATTATTTCAGGACGAGGAAATGACTGCGCCCGCCGATCTTTCGGGAAAATCTCCGCGCATTCTGCTGAATTTCGGCGACGATGAGCAAATGGAATGGACGGTCGCGGGCGGCGAGCTGACGATCCTTTCGCCGGCGACGGACGGGAAACTGCAGATCGCGCTTTCATCCGCCGAGATCGCCGTGCTGACCTTCAAGGCGGCGAATTGTTTCTTTTTTCTCGACGGCGAGGACGAACTTTTATGTGAAGGAGTGGTGAGGGTCAAATGAGCGTCGCGGCGATTAAAATCACAAATGAAGCGCGGGTGAGCGTCGTGCGCATTCCGCTCGGTCCGCGCGGCGCTGACGGTGCTCCGGGCAATTCCCTGCCGACCGTTTATTTCGATTACGGCGACGCGACGCCGGCGGTCATTTATACCGCGCCCGCCGACCAGATCATCAAGGCGATCACTCTGATCGTCATCATCCCTTTCAACGGCAGCGGGGCGGCGGTTTCCATCGGCACGGATGCCGATCCCGAACTTTTAATGAGCGAAGCGGAGAATCTGCTCACGGGTATCGGCAGCTTTGAAACCGATCCGAACGAAACGATCTCCAGCGGGACGGCAGTCAAGGTTTTTATCACGCCGGGTGCGGGAGCGACCGCCCGGCGTTGCGGAGTTTTGATCGAATACGCGACGGCGTAAATTTTTAAGGAGAAAATACTATGGCTTTAGGCGATAAATGGAAAAAAATTCGGGGGATCGTCGGCACGATCTTTCAGCTGGGTTTGGGCGGACCTAACCTGAAGAACAATTCGGGCACGATCCAGACGAGAAATGCGGCGGACAGCGCGTTTGCCAATCTGCACACGCAGGAATTGTTTCTCAATGACGACGATACCAATAAGGTGACGATCAAGGCGCCGGACGCGCTCGGCGCGGATTACACGCTGGAGCTTCCGGCGGACGACGGCTCGCCCGGACAGGCGCTGACGACGAACGGCAGCGGAGTTTTGGAATGGCAATCGGTCGATACCGGAAACGATAAGATCATCACCGATACGACGGCACTTGCTTTCGGTTCATCGTCGCCGGTGACGATGTTCACGCTGCCGGCGAACGCCGTCATCTGGCGCATTCGGGGGATCGTTGATACGGCTTTTAACGGCACCGCGCCGACGGCTTCGATCGGCATCAGCGGAACGACATCGAAATATATGGCGGCAAACGAGATTGACCTCAAAACGGTCGGGATCTATGAAGTTGAACCGGGGATCATTCCTGTCGGGTCAACCGAAAACCTGATCATCACCTACGCGGCTGATTCGTCATCTGCCGGAGCCGCGCGCTTTATCGTCGAATACTCGATTCCGAGCTGATAGATGGCTAATAAATGGCTTTCAAATCTGATCGGCACGAAGCTCACGGAATTCCGGATTCGGCTCGCCAAATTCGATTCCGCCGGGCTCAGTGCTGACCGCACTTTCACGCTGCCCGATCTTGCCGGGACGCTCGCGCTGCGTTCCGATGTCGTCCTTTCAAAAAGCGTTTCGGTCGAAACTCCGACCAACGCCGAAGACATTTCGCTGTTTTACACGGACGTCGCGATCACGATCACCAAAATGATCGCGGTGCTCGTCGGATCGAGCACGCCGTCGGTGACCTGGACGATCCGGCATTCGACAGATCGTTCGGCGACCGGAAACGAGGTCGTAACGGGAGGAACGACGACCACTTCGATGACTACCGGTTCGGTCGTCACATCTTTTAACGACGCGACGATCCCGGCGAATTCTTTTGTCTGGCTCGAAACAACCGCGCAGAGCGGAACTGTCGGACAGATCAACGTCACGCTTAATTACACGAAGGACTAATGGCTTTTTCCGGTATTACAACCAGGGGCTCGGCGGTTTCGAATACGAGCGGAACGACGCTGGCAGTTAATCCGTCGGCGAATATCGTCGCCGGTCTTTTGGCGATCGTTTGCTGCGCTTCTGATAATCCGGACATTTCCAATGCAACGCGCGGTTCATCGGCATTTCACACGGTCACGGATTCCAAAAGCAATACTTGGACGAAAATCGGCGAATACACCGAAACCGAAGGTGCGGGGAGCGACGGCGCGACTGTTTCCGTTTGGGCTTCCAAACTAACTACGACAATTCTCACGACTGACACGATCACGATCACGCTCGGCGCGGCGAGAACCGACAAGATCATCTCGGTGATGGAAGCGGCGATGGGTTCCGGTAAAACCTTCGCCGTGCAAGCCGTCGGCATCGGGATTAATTCGTTGTCAGCAACAATAAATCCGATGCCGTCAAGGGAATATCTGCTGATCGGCGCAGCTGCTTCCGAGGGCGAGGATAATGCAAAAACCCCGGATGGCGATTACACCGAGCGCTTCGATCTAATAACCTCGACAACCGGAAATCTCGATGTCAATATCGCGCTACACGTTCAGACGCGAATTACGACCTTAACAAGCGATACGGTGACGAGTTCGGCATGGACGAACACGAATGTTATTCAAACCTTGTCCGCGCTGTATGAGATTGACGAAAGCGGCGGGAGCAGCGATGTAAGTTTTTCGGGAAACGTCGCTTCGGCGGGAAATCGCGGCTTTGAGAACAGAATTATTTTTCCTTTAACCGTTACGCCGAACACGAACCGCTTGTTGGTAATCGGTATCGCAGGATATATTCCGGGCGGAGCAACCATTACCTCTGTTAAATACGGTGGTGTTGATTGCACTCACATTATTACGTTAGATGATGGCGGCGGAACATTTAACGCGCTTTATCGTCTTACTGCTCCGACTGTCGGGACAGCTAATATTGAAGTGTTATTTAATAACGTTGTCAATGCTTTAGCGTGCGGTGCGGCGGTTTTTTATAATGTCGACCAAACAACGCCTATTTCAAATGCGGTGTCGGATATAGCCGCAACGGATAACGTTTCATCGGCAACCGGAAATTTAGTCGTTGATTGCCTTGCTGCTTATCCTGATCAAGATTATGTTGCCGGCACGGGACAATCTCACCTTTGGCAAGTTAATGACGGCGGCGCAGGTGTTCGCGGCGCGATGAGTTATAAATCGGGCGAAACGACGACAACAATGTCATGGTCTCCGGCTCCCGACTATCCGGTAATAACAGCGGTTAATTTGAACAAAGCAGCCGCGCCGCCATCGTCGAGACGTATTTTTATTATTTCCTGATTCACCACTCAAAACAATAAGTGCCGGACAGGCAGTAATATTTTTACGATGCACGGCGGCATTTTGAGATGAGTTTAAAACAAACCGCATGTGAAAACTGGCAAAACTTTAAGGAATGCTGTGAATGGTTGTTCGTTAAACCGGTACTGTATTTCAAAAAATTTCGGCGGAAACGGCGGCAGACGTTCCGACTGATTGAAAATCCCGTTCGCCGCGAAACGATTATTTTTCAGCCGCTGGACTTGAACGAGGCGGAGATCGATCAAATTCTTGCCCGGATCGGGAACGATTTTACCTTCTCCGGAGAGGGTAAATAAGTTCGGGCTGCGGTCGATTAGGGGGAACTGCAGCCCGAACTTATCTGAAGTAAATTTATGGCTTCCGAAATTGCCGAACTCGAAAAACTTTTCCGCGACGAAGCGCTCACCGTGCCGGAAGCGATCGAATGTTTCGACGCGCGGTTTTATAACCTCAAAGCGCCGGCGAAAGCGGCGAAACCCTTCGGCGTTTTTCAGGTCATCCCGGTTCCGTCCAATTTCGGACAGGCGCGCACATCGATTCAACAGGTCTTCCTGATCGATTTCAAGATCCATTCCGCGCTGCCACTGCCGGTCACGGTTGACTCAGCCGTCGCCGCAGTCAACGAACATTTTAACCGCGCGCGCACCTTTACGACCGACAATTTCCGCATCTCGATCCGCCACGAACGCCCGATCAGCCTGCCGCTCAAAGGCGCGACCGCCGACGAGCAGCTCATCATCCGCGGCATCACGTTCAAAGCCTGGGTTTCCAAAAAATAAACCGTCCGTCGAATTGCGCTCAAAACAATAAAAATTCGATTCGCGCAAAAATCAAAAGCGTGAATTTTTTCTTTAAGGAGCAAATATAAAAGATGTTAAGAGGCGGAGTAGAACAGGTATCACAATTCA
>JALHNX010000028.1 GCA_022843305.1 Pyrinomonadaceae bacterium
CGGTCGGCGTTAACCGATGCCCGCGCCCGTGACGCGGCAGAAACGCGACGCGCTCGCCTTCCAAAGTCCCGATTATAAAAGCGTCCGAAGGCTTGCCGAAAGGCGTGTCAACTTCAATCTCTTTTATATCCGTCAATTCCGGCATCTGATACAATCCAGAGCCGCCGATAATTCCTATTTTTACTTGTTCCATTATTTATTTTGATTTAATTGGTAAATTAACACTCATTCTAAAGTGTTCTTCTAAATTTATTAATTCGTCTCGATTTATATTAAGTATAAAACCATCTCCAGAAATATTTTCTTCTCTATTAATTCTAGAAAGACGAGATTTTTTTAAAATCGAAAGAATTAAAGACATGAAATAAATATTGTTAATACTATCCAAAGGGTTGAAATACTTGGTCGTCATTTTTACAGGATTGTGCTTATCTGTTTCAAGGTAGGTTACTGAATTTTCGGTTGACATTTCAATTTTCTTTTCAGGTTCATTGGGAGGAAAAACCGCAAAATAATGAGGGCTGACTTTTATTCTTAAACCATGTTTATAAGCATTGTATTCTTTGGCATTAAGGTATCTTCTCCCCAATTTTTTTATCATCCAAATAATGTTATCAATGTTCTCCTTCCACTTTCCCTCAGTATCATTATCAATGCCGTAATTGGAGTAGATTGAAGCTAAAATAAATTCATCTGATGTTTTCAATTTTCCATTCGTGATTTTGCTTATGTTGTCCTTTAAAAAATGTTCAATTTTTTCTTTAATTTCTTTTGTTTGGTAGGCAGTTAAATATATCCAATGGGGTTCACTTTGAAAAATTGCGAGCATCAAGGCAAAAAAAGACTCAAATAAATGAAACTCAGTAAAATAAACCTCTGCTCTTAAAGACTCATAAAATTTTTCTTCCAATTTATCTGAATTACCCATTTTACCTAAAAAATCAGTAAAATCTTCGCTATTATGCGAAGCAAGATAGCATAATTGTGCTTTGTTGAATAAAAAATCTTCGTCGTACCCTTCATAAAATTGTTTGTTAAATTCACTGATATTTTTGAACATATTATAATCTAAGCAGAAACTAATCTGCCTTTCGGCTCGGGAATTTTTCTACCCAAATCTCGCGGTTTCAAGCCACTCCTGAATGATGATTTCAGCGTTTGCCAATGCTTCCTGATAAGTCGTGCTGTCTGCCAGACAGCACGCAGGTTCGGGAACTTCGGCGATAAAAGCTTGATCTTCTTCGCTCCGATAAATGATGATTTCGTATTTACTCTTCACTTCCTAAAATGTCGTCAACCGGAATCTTTAAATCTTCAAAAACCGTTGATTCGGCAACGTCGCCGCGATGAAGGACTCTGATGAGCCGGTAGCCGTTGGCACCCGGTTCGGTGTGAATTTCGACGCGGTTGTTTTCCAGATCAATGAGCCATGCTTCGGGAATTCCGTTTTCGGCGTAGCGCGGAAATTTGATGTCGCGGTCGTATTTGACGGTCGTGTCGGCGACTTCCATCGCCAGCAAAACGTCTTTCGCGGCGGCATTCTCGCGGCGGTAAAAATCGTCGCGCCGCCGGAGCAGGCACACGTCGGGCTGCGGTTCGCTGAAATCATCCAGAACAATCGGGCTTTGCGACCGTGCAATGTAACGCCGTGCCGAATTTTCAATTAACCACTCAACCAAATAATCAACGCTTGACGCGTGTTTCTTTCCGATAGGCGACATTTCGATAAATTCTCCTTCCCAAAGCTCAATGCGTTCTTCGGGCTTGAAAACTCCCTGTTCGATGAAATAATGATATTCGTCAACCGTGAATTTTCGATGCGGCAATGTGCTTGGTAATGCTGACATAGTTTCACCTCTTAGAATTAACGTCGTTCAAATCAAAAAGTATAAAGCAAAACAAAAAAAAATCAGAGCGGTTAAACTCTGATTTTTTTGAAGCGCAGTTTTCGTTAAAAAGTTTTAAGCGATGTAGATCGGTGCGGTTTCGCGCGTTCCGATGATGTTCGGGTCGTGGACTTTTGCCAGTCCGCAGGAAAGTAGCGTGCCTTCGGCGGCGTGGTCGGTTGTGCCGGCGCCGTTGACGTGCCCCATTTCGTGAACCAGAGTTCCGACAACACTCCAGACTCCCCACATAAAAGCGTATTCGCAGATGGTTATTTCCTTTCCGCCGACGGAGTTGGTAAAACCATAAGTGGTTTTGCTCGGACAATAACTGATCCAAACCGTGTCGTCATTAAAAATGTCGTCGAATGAACGTCCGCCCGGAAGCGCTTTGAAGGCATCGTTGCAGGATTTGCTGCCTTTGATGTTGTTTTTGATAATTCCAATCGCCTTTTCCAAGCATTTTTTCTGTTTATCGAGTGCCGCGTCGTATTGCAGCCATTCGGCTGTGCCGTTTTTGACAGGTCCCGTATGTCCGGAACCTGCAGCATTTATTTTCATATCACACTAATCTCCTTCTAAGAATTTTAAGTATCAATTGAAAGATACAAAATAAACGACGCTGGCAAAGATTTAATTTGCCCGAAAATCAGATCGCGGCGGCTTGTATTTTCCCGTTTGTTTCCGATAAACGGCAGAGCGGAGTTGTAAAGTCGTGATAAAAAAGACAGATCCAATTTTCTCGCAGGGCGCGATAAATTAAACTTTTCTTGGCTTCGAGCGTTTCGGTCGGGAAAAGATCGTAGCCCATAATCCACGCCAAAGGCAGATGCGCGGCGGTCGGAATCAGATCGGCAAAACCGTAAAGCGTTGCACCGCCGCGCCGCAGACAGACGGTTTGCATCGTTTCCGAATGCCCGCGAATTTTCTGCATCGTCAAGCCTTCGACAACCTCGTAATCGTCGGGTTTTAATTCGATCTGTCCCGATTCCAAAAGCGGTTGCCAGTTTTCCTTGAGATAGCTTGCGCGGTCGCGTTCGTGCGGGTTTTCGGCGTGTTCAAATTCGCTCTTTGAAACAAAATAACGCGCATTCGGAAATTGCGGGATTGGTTTTGACGGCTTTAACCCGCCCGCTACCGCAGGCGGTTCTGACAAGATTGTATTCCCGCCTGCGTGGTCGAAATGCAGATGCGTGTTGACGACGATCGTGATGTCTTCGGGCTTATATCCGGTTTTTTCAAAAAGGGTTTGGGCGAAAGGTTTTTTGCGGAAGATGCCGTAAATTTTGGATTGTTTTTCCGTCCATTTTTCGCCGATGCCGGTTTCGACGAGAATTTTTTCCGTCGGAGTTTCGACGAAAAGACAATTCATATTCATTTGAATACGGTTAAATTCGTCGGGCGGGCAGACTTTTTCCCAAAGCACGCGCGGCACAACGCCGAACATTGCGCCGCCGTCAAGCCGGAATTCCGTGTCAGGAATAATTTCGATGCGGTAATCGCCAAAAATCATAACGGAAAATTGAAAACGGAAAATGGAAAATAAATCAAAATATTTTCCATTTTCCGTTTTCTGTTTTCAATTAAACCTATTTTTTAGGTTCGGGTTTTTTGGGTTCGGGTTTTTTCGGCGCAGGCTTTTTCGTTTCAGGAGCCTCGGGACCGTCAGGCATCTGTTGCGGCATTTGCGGCATTTGCTGCTGCATCTGCTTTTTCATCATTTCCTGCATCTGTTCGTCCGAAACCGTCGGGATCACGAAATCTTCGGCAATCTGCACGTTGTTTTTCGCGATAATGTCGTCCATAACTTTCTTTTCCTTTTCCGTTTCGAGCTTTTGTTTGACATATTCCTTCGCGGGCATTTCGCGCGCCATCGGATTTTCGGGGTCTTTGACCATCGTCGAGAAAAGAATGTGGCGAACGTCGTAGGATTGTTTGACCTGTCCGGTCTGATCTTTGGCTTCGCCTTTTCGTTCGAGCTTGATGATGTGAAAACCGAACGGCGTTTCAACGAGTTCCTGCGTGAATTGTCCGGGCTGCAGCGCGAGCGCGGCTGATTCAAAAGATTTGTCAAAGCCGCCGCCTTCGGTTACTCCTTCATACAGACCGCCTTTTTCTTTGCTGCCCGGATCTTCTGAAAATTCTTTGGCGAGTGCGGCAAAATCTTCGCCGTTTTTCAGACGCCCGAGAACTTCATTTGCCTGCGTTCTTTTCGTTTCCGTCGTATTGAGTTCGGGATGCTCCGCCAGATATTTTTGGATGTCTTCCTCGGTTACTTCGGCTTTTTTCGCCAAAACTTCGCTCGAATACATACGCGATAAAAACTGCGCTTGCTGTAATTTGCTTTGAAGCTCGACCTTTTTTGAAAATTCGGGCGGTAATTCGCCGGCTTTTACTTTGGCTTTAGCTTCCGTTTCGTAGATTTTGATCTTGGCAAATTCCTGACGCATCTGAGTTTTTTCTTCGTCCGAAGGCTCGGTGTTTTCCGGCACGGCTTTGTTTTTGCGCGCAAAGTTCAGCTGGACGTTAAGAAATTCTTCAAAGTCCTGTGCGTGACGTTTTTGCTCGGCACTAACCGCGTCGCCTTCGCCGTAAAACGCTTTGATCTGGTCTTCGGTGATAAATCCGAAAGGCGGCATCGGACCTTTATCTTTGTTGATTTCCTGATCGTAAGTCCGCGCCCAGATGACCGCGTCAATGATTTCCATCGCTTTTCGCGTATTGGCATCATAGATCGTCGGGTCTTTTTTCGCTTCGCTGGCGATTGCCAGAAGCTGTTTGATGCTGTCGAGCTGCTGCTTTTTCATTTCCGGGTCTTCTGCCAGACGTTTCAGCATCATCGGGTTCGCGTCTTTTAAGAGAAGCTCCATTTCTTCTTTCGTCATTTTATTGAACGAAACTTCGCTGCTACTGCCGAGTCCGCCGCCGTATTTTTGTTTCCAAAAGACCAGACCGCCGCCCATCAACATGATAATGACCAATAAAATTACTGATTTTCCTAAACTACTCAAGATTTTAAATCCTCACTTTTTGTTGTATTCGATTCGATTGGTGAAAGATGAATTTTAACTGATATTTTCAATAATTCAATTCGGAATCCACTTTTTACCGATTTTACTGTTTATTTTCCTGCACTAATTCCAATAAAACGCCGTTTGCCGCCGCCGGATGGACAAACGCGACCAGACAGCCTTCCGCGCCGATTCTTGGTTCTTCATCAATTAAACGCGCGCCTGCCCGCTTTAGTTTCGCCAATGCGGCTTCAATATCTTCGACCTCGACCGCGATATGATGAATTCCGCCGCCGCGCTTTTCCAGAAACTTCGAGATCGGCGAATCTTCGCTCGTCGGCTCTAACAATTCAATTCTTGATTCGCCCAAAGGCAGCATCGCCACGCGCACTTTTTGGTCTTCAACAACCTCTATATGAACATTTTCAAGCCCGAGCGCGTCTGCCCAAAATTTTAACGCTTCGTCAATTCCTTTTGTCGCAATGCCGAGATGATTGATTTTCATTTAATGTTTTCGCTCCAAAATTCCGATTAGTATTTTCAAAAGCTCTTCAAGTTGCCGCGGAACTGTATAGATATTCAAATCCTGAAAAATCATTTTATTGTTGACATCCAGTTTGCCGAACTGCCAAGTATTTCCCGTCGAAACCGCGCCGTATAGAAAGTTTATTTCTTTGTCGTTAAGCCATTTTTCCAGCGCAATAAGTTCGACTGCAAGTTGTTTGAAACCGCGATATAAATCTTCATTTTTTGCTTCGACAACCAAAAAATCGGTCTTCGTATGCAATAAATAATCAAGCGAACCTCTTAGCTGACGGCTCACGTCGAGCGGAAATTCGATTCTGACCTTTGCTTCGGCGTGGCGTGCGACTTCCAATAAAATCGGCGCAATCAAAGTTTCGCGCCGTGCCATTTCGCTTTCCAACGCGACTCGTGAAAAAGCATCATTGAGGCGGGCGTTTAATTCCGGAATATTTTCAATCTCCCTAATAGACTGCGGTAAAGTCAATATTTCGGTATTAAACCCGTAGTTCCAAAACCCGACAATTTCCTCAAAATCGGCGTTCATTTTGAAGTAGTCAAAAAATGTGTAGGACGAGTTTTGTGATACGGCTGATTTATTCATATATCCGATTTTACCCCAAAAAATTATTTTCAATTCCTTTTGTCGCAATGCCGAGATGATTGATTTTCATAGATTATTTCGAAATTTCTTCGATCGCCGAATATGGATTATTTTTCTAAAATTCCGACTAAAATTCTTACGATTTCTTCGAGATTGCCGGGAATTGTAAACGAATCAATACTTTGAGAAACCGTTTTGGATTCACGCTCCAATTTTCCGAAATGCCATTCGCGTCCGGTGGTTACAGCTCCGTAGATCGGCTTTTTCGATTCATCGTCAGATTTATCAAGGGCGATCATTTCGACGGCTAATTGCGTAAATCCGCGCGTCAAATCGGCGTTTTTAGCTTCAACTACCAGCAGATTCCGCGCATCTCTCAAAAAATAGTCCAGCGAACCTCTCAGCTGATGATTATATTCAATCCAATACTCCGAATTTAATTTAGCTTTTGTCAGATGACGAACTTCAAAAATGATCGGAGCGATCAAAAATTCGCGGCGCGTTATTTCGCTCTCCAAACTGATATGTATCAAAACTTCTTCGATTCTTTCGTTCAGTTGCCGAATTGTCGGAAGATCGCCGTCAAACTTTGGTAAATCAAGCCGTTCATTTCTCTTTGAATAGCCGAAATAATTTAAAATTTCTTCGGTCGGAATCCGCATTTTGAAATAATCGGAAAAAGTGTAAGAGTTTTCAGGTAAAATCGCATTCTGTTTCATCTCAAAATCTCCTCAACCGCCGAATACGGATTATTTTTCTTTTCCGCGATTTCCTGCGCCATTTTTTCAATTCTTTCGCGCGTGCCGTTGCGGCTTAAAACGTCCGCCAGAAGTCTTTCCTGAAGGAGTTCGAGCAAACGCCATTTGGCAATCGCTGTTCGTCGTTCTAAATTTTCACCGTTCTTTTGAAAATCGTAATAACTTTCGATGGCTTTTGATAAATCTTCGATGCCTTTATTTTCGGTCGCGATGGTTTTAATGATCGGCGGATTCCAAAAATCGGGGCGGTGCGCCAAACTGAGAAGCGCTTCAAGTTCTTTTTCGGTTCTGAGAACGCCTTCGCGGTCGGCTTTGTTAATGACGAAAACGTCGCCGATCTCCATAATTCCGGCTTTTATTGCCTGAATATCGTCGCCCATTCCGGGAACTAAAACGACGACCGAAACGTCAGCCGTTTTGACGATCTCGACTTCGTCCTGCCCGACACCGACCGTCTCGACGATCACTTTATCAAAACCCGCCGCGTCAAGAATCCCGACCGCGTCAACCGTCGCGCGTGAAAGCCCGCCGAGATTGCCGCGCGTCGCCATCGAACGGATAAAGACGTTTTTGTCCAAGCCCAAAGTTGACATTCGGATTCTGTCGCCAAGAATCGCACCGCCCGAAAACGGACTCGACGGGTCAACACAGATAATTCCGATGCGTTCGCCCTTGTCTTTGTAATAAAACGCCAGTTTATCAACGAGCGAAGATTTTCCCGCGCCGGGTGCGCCGGTGATGCCGATGACGAGCGCGTGTCCGGTGTGCGGGTAAACGGCTTTCATCAACTCCGAAGCGTCCTTTGCACCGTTTTCGACTTTGGTAATTGCTCGCGCAACCGCACGCGTTTCACCTGCAAGGAGTTTCTCAAACGAATTTTCGTCCTGGAGCATAAGTTTGTAATTTTCTCATTTTTCCCGAAAATTTTCCAAAAGCAGCAGCAGGTTTGGTTGGATTTGAAACAATCCGCGTGATTGATTTTGATGCGTCCGCATATTTTTCCGAACACGACATCTTTTACAGGACTGCAACTTTTAATGGCTAAGTTATTGAAAGACAAATAGTTTGCAAAATTTAAAATCTTTTGGCACAATGCTTGCCAAAACAAAGGCGAGAGGTTTTGAAGTTATGAAAAATATATACGATCTCATTAAAATCAATATCATAATTATCTTTTTGGCTCTTTTAACCGCGTCCGTGATTCAGGCGAACGGCAGCGTCAAGGTTGACCGATACAAAACGGCGATCGTTCAGAAACTGACTGAAAAACTGCGAGCTGATCTCGCCGACCAATCGGTCGAAGTAAAACTGAACGCCGTCAGCGACAACAAAATTTCAAAAAGCGAAGTAGATTTTAACGGCAAGGCTCTAGCCGTTGTCATCAACGACAAAACCGAACTGCCTTTCGAGTTTACGGCAAAAGTAAATCTTAACAATCAAAATATCGAAGATGTGAGCTATCACTTCATCGCGGCAGAGTCGGAATTTGCGCCGAGTATTGCGGAAGATAATTTGATGAAAGAACTGATGACGAAAATCAGCAAAGATTACGCGACGACGAATATCGTCATCTCGATTGACGGATTTGACACGGCGCGACTGACATCGAACGAAACAAAATATGAAGGCATCGGCGAAGTAAGAATCGGCGATTTTGAATGGCGAAAAATCAAATTCAACGTTGTTCTCGATTCGCAGAACCAAACCGCGAGTAAGATTTTGTATGACGTTCAAAAATAACCACGCCGCTTAAAAAGGAGGAATTCTTACAATTTGTCCTTTATTCCAAAACAAAACGACAGACCTGAAAAGTCCGCCGTTTTGTTTTTTAGAGCAAATTTAAGATTATTATATGGCAAAAGTACAACAAACGCGGAACGCCCTTTGTTGCCCGCGCCGCGCATGCTAATCGCAAAGCGACAAAGGGCGTTCCGCGTTTGTCGTACATTCTTTCAAAATCTGCTCTAGTTTTTAACTCTAACTCTTAAATTACATCTGACCTTCATCAGCCGACGGACCGTAAATTTCGGGAACCGGAATGTCATTCAGGCGCAGATAAACCGAAAGCTGTCCGCGGTGATGCCAGATGTGATTGAAACACATCGTCCGCAGCGTCGCGATCTTCGTCATTGTAAAATAAGTCGTTTCGCCGTTTTTCAATGTCCAAGGTTTGTGCATATCTTCGTCCGAAGTGTTTTTCAAAGCCTCAATCGCGGCGGCGACGTTTTTGTCGTGATATTCGACCAGTTCGGCGGTCGTCTGCGGCTCGAAAGGTTTGTAATCAATCGTTGCAAAGTCGAGTTCGTCCTTCGTGCAGGTTTCGGTGATCCAGTCAACCATTTCGGCAACGTGCGCTGCCAGACGGCTCATCGTCATTGATTTTTCGTGGGGTTTATAATCGAATTTTTCGGCGGGAATTCGTTCCAAAATCTTGCGCGTCGTGGCGGCTTCATGTGTTAATTCGCCAATCAATCCATTTGCGATATTAGTTGATTTCGCAGTTCCTGTACTCATTTTATTAGTTCTCCTTAATTTATTTATCGGGTTGTTTCAGACAGCATAAATATAATAATAAAAATGTTTCATACGTGCAACGTGAAACATTAAAAATAAAAACATTGTTTCATGGATTTAATACGAAAAAAGACGAGCCGCATTTTTAGCTCGTTTTTAATGTGAATCAGGAGTTGAAAAATAAATTCTCCGATGACATTTGTTCGTCAAATAAATCTTAATCCAATCAATTTAACCAAAAACGCGCTTTGCCGGGAGCGCATGCATCTCTGCGTGCAAGATTGCGAAGGCAATCTAAGAGGCGTTTGATTACACTCAAGTTGATTTGTATTGAAACGCTTTTTGAACGCTTTCGCGTTCAGGCACGCAGGGATGCGTGCGCTCCCGGCAAACAAAGCTTTTCTTTCTTTAGAACAAAAGAACGAATCAGGAGTTGAAACGATTTCAACTCCTGATTCGCATTTTAAATGTATTCGTCAAAATTTTGTAATTAAAATCTCATAATTATTGGACTCCGAACTGCGGCGTCGCGGTCGGGCTTTTCCATTTGGTTTGTAGAATTCCCGCCCCCGAATCTGCCGGTAAATAATAAGCCTCGTTCGCCCACGGGTCGCAGACGACGCAGTTTTCGCCCCAATCTGCCGGATTATTGCCGGATTTCGGGTTTCTGCCGATGACGACAAAAGCGTGCGTTCCGTTGTCCATATGCACCCACGCGAGCGGTCTGATTCCGAGATCGTACAAGTCCATAAAAGCGACGATTGACTGCTCGTTGCAGTTTCCCGCTTTTGTTTTGACGGTGATGTTGGCAACCTGCCGAAAGCGTTCGAGCGGGTTTGCCGATGCTTCGCCGGTCGTTTCGCTATAAATCTGCTGAGCGCGGTTCGCGCCCGTCAGAAGCGGCAGAAAAGCAGTCATTCCGCCCAAAACTTTGTCGAGAAAATTCGGATTCGCGCCCTCGATCTTTTTGTGATGCCGCTCGTAGCTCGCCTGAAAATCCGACAAACGATTCGACGCGCCGAACGGCACTTTGATTTTCACGCCTTTGACGACATTTAACGCGGCGGCAAGATATTTTTCTCTGACTTCTGACATAATTACATTTTCCTCCTTTTGCGTTTCTTTCAACACTCTTATTTTAAAACGCGTAAAAAAGTTGATAATCGGTGCAGCCGAAATAAAAAAAGGCGAGAATATTCTCACCTTTTTATTCAAAAATTGTATGGCATACTTCAGTTTGCCGCGTTTTCGCATTGAGAAACAATCAACAAACTGAAGTTTGTTATACCGTTTTATGCTTTGAGCAAAGTTTTGGCGATGACGAGCCGCTGAATCTCGCTCGTGCCTTCGCCGATCGTGCAGAGCTTTGCGTCGCGCCAGTATTTTTCCGCCGGATAATCTTTTGTATAGCCGTAACCGCCGTGAATCTGGATTGATTCTTCGGCGACTTTGACAGCCGTTTCCGACGCGAATAGTTTTGCCATCGCCGAGGCTTGCGAAACTTTTTTGCCTGCGTCTTTTAAGTAAGCGGCTTGCAAGGTCAAAAGCCGCGCGGCTTCGATCTGCGTCGCCATATCGGCTAATTTGAACTGGATCGCCTGAAATTCGGCGATCGGTTTGCCGAATTGATGACGTTCTTTCGCATAGCGGACAGCGGCTTCATACGCACCTTGCGCGATGCCGACCGACAAAGCGGCGATCGATATTCGCCCGCCGTCGAGGATTTGCATCGCCTGCAAGAAACCTTCGCCGAGGTTTCCGAGACGATTTTCGTCCGGCACGTAGCAGTCTTCAAAAACGACCGAAGCCGTTTCCGAAGCGCGCATTCCGAGCTTGTTTTCCTTTTTGTCGGAGCGGAAACCGTCCATCGTTTTGTCAAAGATAAACGCCGAAATCCCTTTGTTGCCTTTCTCTTTGTCGGTGACGGCAACCGCAACTAAAGTATTGCCGGTAATCGCGTGCGTGATGAAATTTTTCGAGCCGTTAACCTGCCAGCCGCCGTTCGAACGAATCGCGGTCGTGCGCGTTCCGGCAGAATCCGAACCGGCTTGCGATTCGGTCAAACCCCACGCGCCCCACGTTTCGCCCTGCGTCAGAGGGACGAGATATTTCTGCTTTTGCTCTTCCGAACCGAATTGATAAATGTGATTCGAACAAAGCGAATTATGCGCCGCGACCGACAGACCGACCGAGCCGCAAACCCGCGCGAGTTCTTCGATAATCGTCGCGTATTCGACATACCCGAGTCCCGCGCCGCCGTATTCTTCGGGAAAAAGCACGCCCATCAAACCTAATTCGGCTAATTTAGGACGCAGTTCGTCGGGAAAATGTTGAGTTTCGTCCCAATCCATGACGTTGGGTTTGATCTCACTTTCCGCAAATTCGCGGACGCTCGCTTTTATCTGTAACTGTTCTTCGTTTAATTCAAAATTCATAACTTTATTATAATCGAAATTTATTGTGTCATAATCAGAAAAGCCAAAGCAAGCCTCATTGAACGAAGTTTTAAGACAATTTTAACGCGGGCGGTGCAAGTCCTATTCACAAACACATCCGCACTTTGTAAAATACAAAAATGGACTGGAAATCAAACATACTCGACCAAGACGCACAAATCCGCGAACTCATTAAACAGACAAAAACCATCGCCGTTCTCGGCATCAAAACCGAAGCGCAGAGCTTTCAGCCCGCGTTTTACGTGCCGAAATATATGCACGACAAAGGCTTTAAAATTATTCCCGTGCCGGTCTATTACCCGGAAGCCGTGGAAATTCTCGGCGAAAAAGTCTATCGCAAACTCGCCGAAATTCCTGAAGAGATTGATATGGTCAACGTCTTTCGCCGACCCGCTGACATTCCCGCGCACGTCGAAGATATTCTTGTCGTGCGCCCGAAATCCGTCTGGCTGCAAGCCGGAATCCGCCACACCGAAGCCGCCCGCACCTTCGCCGAAGCCGGCATCAAAGTCGTTCAGGATTTATGCCTGATGGTCGAGCATCGTTATCTTTAAGCAGTGAAAAACGGAAAGTTGATAGTGGATAGTTAAATTTATTTTCTAACTTTTTACTTTCCGCTAACCCGCAATTTCGATTAAACTTTTACCCGTCTAACTAAGAATTTTTGTTAAAACTTTTCTACTCGCATCGGGATAATCTCCTATTTTGGAGATTATCCGTAAAAACTATTGACGCATCTTTAAAGAACAGTTAATTTGAAGTTCGTGATTATTATTGAGAATAAAAGAGTCGAAAACTTTTTTATTGACTTTCTGCCGCGACCTGTGGCAAAAATATAGCACATCAAAAACAAGGGACAGAGAACAGGTCGCTGTCCAATTCGGCGAAGATTCACTTGAATATCAATCATTAGGACGCAAACGCAAATGCGAACGCGGCGCAAGCAGAAGACGCAGTAGCGGCGGTAATAATCCGCCGAACGGATAAATTGTTTTTTTATGTCGCTGTTTTTGTTCAAAAATGCAAATCCGAACGGAAACGGCGGCAATTAATGTAAATGTTTAAAGCAAGATAAAAGGAATATTTTATGGCAGAAAAAGAAGATGGAAGATTTCTCTCAATTATGGATAACATTAAAGTTTTTAGTGATGTAACAAAAACACTTTTTTTCATTATCGGCTGTGTTTTCTTTGGTCTTATAATTATCTGGTGGAAAGTTGACCAAAACACAACGACCGCCATACTCTGGTCGCTGGCGTGCTTGGCAGCAGGCGGAATCGTCGGATTTCTTTTCGGTATTCCGCGCGTTCTGCAAGACAATGCCGCAGTCGCTGTGGGCAATAACAACGGTGTTGCAAACAAAAATAGCAACGACGCAAGCAACGGCAACAATAACGAAACAAATAAAACTCTGCCGCTAAGTTACCGGATTATGGTTAATACTAATCTGGAACAAATATCGGACTGGCTAACCAAGATTATTGTCGGCTTAGGATTAATCGAACTTCGCAATGTTCCCGGTTATTTAAACAGTCTCTCCGGATTTTTTGCATTAGGACTGGGCGGAACAACACAACTACAGTCTTTAGCAGCGGCAATTATTGTTTATTTTGTCATTGTCGGCTTTCTTGGCATTTATTTAATGACGCGAATTTATTTAGCGCAGGTTTTCTCAAAAGCGGATAGAGAAACGCAACAAACAGCGAATTTCGGAGGCGAAAAGCTAACCTTACAGGAATTCGGCGAACAGGTGCTGAAAAAGGTGAACGACGTTGAAACTCAGGTAATAACCAGCCAATCGCCAATAACAAAAACGCTGACGGACGGAACCCTGAAAGAAGGAGTTAGGACCGGTGAAAACCCGAAAGTAAAATCAATTTTGTGGGTTGACGATAATCCCAGAAACAATAGTCTTCATGTGCAAAGCCTTAATGGACTTGGAATTAAAGTAACTCTTTCGTTATCTACTGCAGAGGCTCTAACAAAACTTGACTCTGAAGTTTTCGATAGAATTATTTCAGATATGGGAAGGGTAGAGGGAAATCAACGCAACGAAAGAGCTGGACTTGATTTCCTAAAAGATTTAAGAAGTCGAGGTATAAACATACCTTTTTTAATTTTCTGCGCCCCGAGACTTGTAACAAAATATAAACAAGAAGCATTAGAATTAGGAGCGACAATAATTACATCTTCATCAACCGAACTTATGAAAGCCCTGCAACTTGATTCGTGAATTATTTATTTCGTGAATTATTTATTAAGACAGTCAACAGCATCAATTTCTACGAGGACGTTTGGACTTACTTAATTTAATAGTTCGTGAATTTGTCGGCGGTTTCGGTTTGTCGGCATTCTCCTTCGGCGCGGGTTTCGGTTTGGGATATTTCGCGGGATTAGCGATGTTTTTGATTTCTTCTTCGTCGAGTTCGCGGTATGCGCCGACGGGCAGGCGGTCGTAGTTGATACTGCCGATGGCGATGCGTTTTAGTTTGACGACGCTGTGACCGACGGAATCGAACATTTTACGGATTTGCTGGTTGTGTCCTTCGTAGAGCGTTACTTCAAACCAGCCGTTTTTGTCGGTTGCTTTCAGTTCTTTGATTTGTGCCGGCGCGGTTTTGAAGCCGTCTTCGAGTCTGACACCTTTTCTTAATTTGTTAATCGCGTTTTCGTTCGGCAATCCTTTGACTTTGACATCATAGACTTTCGGAATCGTTTTTGACGACGCGACGAGGTTCGTGAAATCGCCGTCGTTCGTCAGGATTATCAAGCCTTCGGTGTTGTAATCGAGTCTGCCGACCGGATGAAGTTTACCGAAACCCTTGATGAGATCGGTAACGAGCTTTCTGCCTTCAGGGTCAGCCGCGCTCGACAGATAACCTTTCGGTTTGTTGAGCAGAATATAAACCTTTTCGCGCTTTGCGATCTTCGCGTTGATGAGTTTGCCGCGCACTTTGATATGGTCTTTTTCCGGGTCGGCTTTCGTGCCGGGTTCGTTGATTATTTTGCCGTTCACGCTGACTTCGCCCGCGATGATCATTTCGTCCGCGCCGCGCCGCGAAGCGATGCCCGCCTGCGCGATGAGTTTATTTAATCTTTCCAACATAAGACAAAGATTTTAACCTATTTCCGCCGCGTCTTCATCTTCGAGTTCGAGAATCATCTGCGTCGAAGCGATCTGTTTGTGCATAAATTCGTTGGTTTGAAAGACGAAATTGCTTTTGAATCGTTCATCGTGGCTCGGCAGAGAAGAGATTAGAATCGTTTCGCCGTTTGTCAGATTCATTCCGAGCGACCAGATTTTATCGCCTTCGCTGTCAACGTCCTCGATCAGCGAAAACTGCTCGATTTCGTTGAAAGTGTAAAAGGTCTGCTCTCTTCCGAATAAACCGTAGCGTGTCATCCAAACTTCGTTGGCAATCCGGTTGATAACGATTTTCGTTACCGGCGCGCGGTAAATTATCCACGCGCCCGTCGCGACGCCGATCGAACCCATCACCAGAGCGAGCGCGAGCATCCATAATTCCTGCCGTCCATAATCCGCAAAACCGCCGAGCGCGCCGTAAACGAACGCGCCGCCGACGAGCGCGAAAAACAGCCCGAAAATCCACAAACAACCCGGCGTTTCTCTAATGACTAATTCGTTTTCGGTTTGTTGGATTTGCATTATTGGACCAAATTTTCAAAATGCGGCGATGTTTGGTAACCTGCTTTTGTGGCAGATCACAAAGCGATTATGGCTATAATAGTTTTTCTATTTACTCGAATACGTTAATGTTAATTAAGAATTATTACTACCTATTGCTCTTGAACCAAAAATATATCCTAAAATCGAAGTAAAAATCGGAAGCAGAGCTTTTACGACAATTAAATCAAATAGTGTTGTCGTGCGATTCCAAGCTGAGTCGTGCAATGCAGAGTAATTATCAATAGCGTCTTTTACCTTAGCTTGAGCTAGGTCAATCGCGGCTTGCGCCCTCTCTCTTTCATTCACATCCGCGCTGGTTAGCAACGCCGCATTTTGTTTCATTACATCAATAACATTATTTTGTAATAACTTAACCGAATCGGGTTGCGACTGTGACATAAGTACAAATGTTTGAATCAAAACCATAACTATAACCAAAGTAATAATAGAACCGACTCCGATGGCGAGGTTCATTCCGGCTTTTTGAATCGCAGAAAGTTTGTCGGCACTAATATCTTTTGTTTCAGCGATTATTGGTGTAGATTCTTCAGGAAGTGGTGAATTCGATTCAACAGGAGGGCTCAATATTGGCTCAGGTTCACTAGGCGGGCTTAGTATCGGGCTGTCTTCAGGCATTGTTTGACTCCTTCACGGTAATATTATTTTAAGCATCGGATTATCATCTTTGTCTAAAATGGCGACAGATTGTTTATCTTTGCTGGTTTTATCTTTTAAATCTTTATAGACACTAACAGCATTGAGTAAAAGTTGGTTTATATCCATACCATTTTCTCTCGCAAGTTTCTGTAATTGTCTATCTAATTCCGGGCTTAAACTAAGTTTATAATCAGGCATAACTTCTCCTTATTTGACTGTTTTCAAAGTATCTTAGAACATTTTTAGCAAAAATCAAAGAAAAAAATGCAATTCAATTTTAAGCTGCCAAATCTTCGAAATCTTCAATGCTTGGTAATTCCGACAAATCCTTCAAACCGAACTGTAGCAGAAAATCCTTCGACGTGCCGTACATCATCGGTCGCCCGACGGTTTCTTTGCGACCTTTTGCGGTGATGAGCTTTTTGTCCAAAAGCGTCTTGATCGCCGATGCCGACTGCACGCCGCGAATTTCTAAAATTTCGGGAACGGTAACGGGCTGTTTGTAAGCGATGACCGCCAGCGTTTCGAGCGCGGCGAGCGATAATTTCGCGTTCGGGCGCGTTTTCAAATATTTGCGGATTTCTTCGTGATATTCCGTCCGCGTCGAAATTTGCCAGCCGCCCGCGATTTCCCTTAATTGCAAACCGCCTTCGCGTTCTTCGTATTCCTGTTTTAACTGTTCGACCGCCGCCTCGACGGTTTCACGGTCTTCTTCGAGAACGTCCGAAAGAGTTTTAACAGTAATCGGTTCGTCCGCGACAAAAACGAGTGCCTCGACGATTGAAACGATTTCGCTAATGCTGCGCGTTTGTTTTTCTTCAATTTCCAAATCCATAAAATATTTAGCCCACGAAACACACGAAACAGACGAAAAAAGAAAAATTATTTGGTTTTATTTTTCGTTTCTTTCGTGTGTTTCGTGGGCAAAAAATCAAACCTTCTTCAAAATAATATCGCCGAAAGTCGTCGTTTGCATCAATTTGACGCTTTCGGTGCGGACGATTTCGAGAACGGCGATGAATGCCGTAACGAGTTCGCGGCGCGTGTGCATTTCTTCAAAAAACGCTAAAAGACTCAATTGTTTGTTCGCAAAAATCCGCTTTTTCAAACTTTTCAGCATTTCCGCCAAAGTAATTTCTTCGCGCTCGATTTCCAACTGTACTTCCTCTATGTGGCGCGATAAGATTTTCTGGAAAACCGTCAGCAAATCGAAAACCGAAGCGTTCGTTTCGGCGTTA
This sequence comes from Pyrinomonadaceae bacterium, assembly GCA_022843305.1. Taxonomy (GTDB): domain Bacteria; phylum Acidobacteriota; class Blastocatellia; order Pyrinomonadales; family Pyrinomonadaceae; genus JAFDVJ01. The sequence continues at coordinate 17,332 of JALHNX010000028.1, forward strand.
TTTTCGTCCGATTCGAGCTTGCCGCGCGGAAAAACCGCCTGCTCGACCGTCGTTCGTTCATAAAGCATCTGCGCCGCATTTTTGAATTTTTGATGTTCGAGCAGTTGGCGGACGAGCAATTCGCGCGGGTCTTCCATTTCCTCTTCGGCTTCTTCCGTAATTTCTTTCGGCAAAAGCATTTTCGATTTGATCTCGATCAAAGTCGCCGCCATTACCAGAAAGTCGCCCGCGACCGAAATATCCAGATGCTTCATCAGACGGATATATTTCAAATATTCGTCCGTGATCCGGGCGATCGGAATGTCGAAAATATTCGCCTGTTCCTGTTTGATAAGATAAAGCAAAAGGTCGAGCGGACCGTTAAATTCGCCCATATGGAGTTTCAGTTCATCACGCGATTCGCGGGTGATCTCCGCGGTTTCCTTGTAAAAATCAAAGCTGAGTTGTTCGGTTTGCTCCATAATAACTGATAGTTGATAACTGATAGTTGATAGTTATTTGATTTTCACTATCAACTATCAGTTATCAACTATCCACTAAATATATTTCGTTTCGCGCAGGTAGATTATGTAATCAATTTTCGGCGGCGCAAAACCGGCTTCGCGCAAGTTCAGCATAATATTTCCGCGATGGGTCGAGGAATGAAAAAGAACGTGCGTTAAAAGCTCGCGGAAAGTATTTTCATACCAGATGCCTTCGCTCGTGCGGTATCGGGCGGTCAAATCCAATCCTTCTTCTTCAAACCGGCGCAGAAGTTTCTCGTATCTTTCCGAAACTTCACGCGCCAACGTGCCGCATTCTTCCAAAGATAATTCCTGCCAGAAATCGAAGCCTTTCGAGTCTTTGCCGTAAAGCCGCTCGAAATATTCCTGTTCGGTAATCAAAAGATGCGCGAGAATCTTTCGGGATTTTTCGACCGTGTTTTCCTTGAGCGCGGTAATGATCCGGCGGTTCGCCCAATCGTTATAAGCAAAAAGCTGGCGTAAATTTTCGACGGTTTGCATATTATTTTTTAACCGCGAACCACGCTAAAAGCGCGAAAAATTAAAATTTGACTTAGCGTGTTTCGTGCATTTCGCGGTTTATTCTCTCTCAAAAATATTATCACGCTCGACCAGACAAACCCGCGTCGCAAACGCCTGATACCATTTTTCGTAGCCTTTCGCCTGCGCGATTTGGTGTTCGGCGTGGTTTTTCCAAGCCGCGATGTCTTCCTGAGTTTCCCAGTAAGTGACGGAAATTCCGATCTCGCCTTTCGCCGATTCGATGCCGAGATAGCCTTTCTGCGCTTGCGCGAGCGCAAACATTTGCGCATTCATTTCGGCGTAGCCTTCTTGATCTTCGCTTTTGACGGTCGTAAAAATGACGGCGTAATACGGCGGTTTCGGGGTTTTTGCAAATTTGCTCATAGACGGAACGCCGTCACGCGGGCGGCACTGAACGCTTTGAAGCGTTCAAGAAAGTTCAATTTCATTCAACTTAAAGTTAAACCGCGCTATTTTAGATTGCCTTTGCAATCTGTGCCGTCAGGATGACGGCGTTCCGATCAGCTCCAGTGCATTCTCAATCGGACGCGCCAGCACGGCTCGCTCGCCGACCTCGACAATCGGACGCTGTAAAATACTCGGATTTTCAATCATCAATTTTATCAATTTATCTGAGTCTTTGACTTCCGCAACTTTCAATTCTTTATAAACAGGTTCGTTTTTACGCAAAACATCAAACGGCGAAAGATTGGCTTTTTCAAGTAAGTCGCGCAATTTTTCTTCGGTCAAAGGCTCGATAAAATAATTGACTCTCGTATAGTCAACGCCGTTTTCTTCAAACAATTTGTTCAATTTCCGGCAAGTCGTGCAAGTCGGTTTTTCGTAAACTGTAATTTTCATAAATTGGTCTTTGGCTTTGGTCTTTGGTCTTTGGAATTCAGTTTTACAAAAACCAAAGACCAAAGACCGAAAGCCAATTCAGATCATATCGCCGAGCCGCGTTTCGGTCAGCTTTTCGTCGTCTTTGAGACAAAACATTTTCGATTTCGTGACGAACCGTACGCCCATCGGGATTTCGAGCGAAAACGACGCGCCGCGTCCGGGCGTGATGTCAATCGTCAATTCCGTGTGCTGCCAAAATTCAAACTGATCCTTCGCCATATAAAAATCGCAGCCGTCAATCGCGCCGAGCCAAACATCGCTCGAACCGACGAGAAATTCGCCCGCCTCATAACACATCGGCGAAGAACCGTCGCAACAACCGCCCGATTGATGAAACATCAATTCACCGTGCTTTTCGCGTAGTTCGCCGATAACTTTTTTCGCTTCGTCGGTTACTTTTACTCTTGCTACTTCTTTCATTTTATTTTAATTCAGGCTGATGTTCTCTGGTAATTCTGATTAAAAACCGCAAAGCTTGATTGACCGATTCGGAATCGGGAAAAACTTTCGCTACATCCGGTTCAAGAAAAATCGCATTTTTCTGCAAAGCGCGTCTGCCCGCGCCGACTTTTCTGACCTTTAGTTTTGAAAAATCGTATTCCGGTTCGAGTTCGTCATTCAAATTTTCCGTGTTCATAATTTCTTCGTTCCTGCGGCGTTAATTCTCGCGCGCTGATGATTCGTATTTTATCATCTCGCTCAATATATGAAACAATCAAAAGCCTTTGCCTACTTGATTCGCCGATTATCAAAAAGCGGTGTTCTTCAACAGAATGTTTCGGGTCGTAAAAATCAACATAAAACAAATCTTCAAAAACCGTCGCCGCTTCTTCAAAATCAACATCGTGTTTTTTGAGATTTGATTCGGCTTTTTCTTTGTCCCATTCAAATTCCACTTTTGTCTTTTACCCTTGCGTTTTCGCGTCGTTGTTTACTCTTACGCTTGGAATGTTTTTCATACTCAAATTATGCGAAAGGGAAAATCTCTATCAATAAACAGCCGTTTTCATCGCGCCAGCGAATCCAACCTGAAACAGATTGGATTGGTGCGTCACTACAATGATTTTGCAAGTTGACTTTAATCCAATCACCCTTCATTTCGATAACTTCAAAACAATCATTTCCCTCAAAAATTATCTTTTCCGCCGTCGCTTCGGGTTTTAAGCGAAGCGGATTACTTTCTATATTCAAACTTCCGACTGAAAATGAAGTTTTCATCTGTTGAAGCCAGTCTTCAAATTTCACGGATTTATTTTCTTGCAGCCAAAGCGTTTTGTTTTTCTGGTCGTCAACCACGACTTCCAACCAACCGTTTCGCCGACTTTTTACGGCTAAATCAAAAATGTAATAATCCAACTTGTGCATTTCTGGATTAAGCAGAATATAAGATTTTTCTCCCTCGGCTGTGAAACTATCCATTTTTAATTCTTTATCTTCGTAAAATCGAAGTATTTGCGCGGGCGGTTGCGATGCATTTGGTTTTTCGTAAAAATTAATTACGGTTTTCCCGTCGAAACTTATATCAGCAGAGCCGATAATGTCTTTTATATTCTGGCATTCAACATCATTTGAAACGATTTTTTGCGGCTTGATTGTTGATGTCGCAATCGGAGAATCGGCAACAGGAATGACAGCTTCGGTTTGTAATTCAGCTTTCGAGGAACAACCGAAAATGAGAATGCAGGAAATAAGTATTATTATGAAGCGCATAATTTTATATTTTTACGGATGAACATAAATTAAAAAATCTGCGTTCATCCGCGAAAATCTGCGGTTAATTAATCTTTAGAAAAATCCCATCGCCTTCTTATCATACGAAATCAACATATTCTTGTTGTTACGGTAATGGTCGAGCATCATTTTGTGGTTTTCGCGTCCGAAGCCGGATTTTTTGTAGCCGCCGAACGGGGCGTGCGCGGGGTAATTGTGATAACAGTTGACCCAGACGCGACCGGCTTTGATGGCGCGCGGGATTTGGTAAAGCTGATGCGCGTCGCGTGTCCAAACTCCCGCGCCCAAACCGTAAAGCGTGTCGTTGGCGATGGCGATTGCGTCGGCTTCATCTTTGAATGTTGTCACCGAAGCAACGGGTCCGAAGATTTCTTCCTGAAAAACGCGCATTTTGTTGTGACCTTTGAGCAGCGTCGGCTGAACGTAAAAACCTTCTTCGATTCCTTCGTTTTTGTGCATTTCGCCGCCCGTTAAAACTTCCGCGCCTTCGTCCTTGCCGATTTGAATGTAATTCAGGATTTTTTCAAATTGATCTTTGCTTGCCTGTGCGCCGATCATCGTTTCCGGGTCGAGCGGATGACCGGGTTTGATATTTTTCGTGCGCTCGATAACGCGTTCGATAAATTTGTCGGCGATTGATTCCTGAACTAAAATGCGCGACGGACAAGTGCAGACTTCGCCTTGATTAAGCGCGAAAAGTGCCGCGCCTTCAAGACATTTATCAAAAAATTCGTCGTCCGCGTCCATCACACTTTCAAAGAAAATATTCGGCGATTTTCCGCCAAGCTCGAGCGTTACGGGAATCAGATTTTGCGAAGCATACTGCATAATCAAACGTCCGGTCGTTGTTTCGCCCGTAAACGCGACTTTTGCCACGCGTTCCGATTGAGCGAGCGGTTTTCCGGCTTCCGTCCCGAAACCGTTGACGATATTTAAAACTCCCGGCGGCAGAATGTCTTGAATGAGTTCCATCAAAACCATAATCGAAGCCGGCGTTTGTTCGGCGGGTTTGACGATCGTGCAGTTTCCGGCGGCAAGTGCGGGCGCGATCTTCCAGGTCGCCATCAAAAGCGGAAAATTCCACGGGATGATCTGCGCGACAACGCCGAGCGGTTCGTGAATATTGATTGAAACTGTATTTGAATCAAGCTCGGTCGCTTCGCCTGTTTCGGCGCGGATCACGCCCGCAAAATATCGAAAATGGTCAATTGCCAGCGGCAAATCTGCCGCCATCGTTTCGCGGATCGGTTTGCCGTTGTCCCACGTTTCGGCGCGGGCGAGCAGTTCGAGATTTTCCTCGATCTTGTCGGCGATCTTCCACAAAAGATTACTTCTCTCGGTCGCGGAAGAATTATTCCATTCGGGCGCGGCTTTGTGCGCCGCGTCGAGCGCGAGTTCGATGTCTTCCGCCGTCGAGCGAGCGACTTTGGTAAAAACTTTGCCGTCAACGGGCGAAATTACGTCGAAATATTCACCGCTTTTCGGGGCGACGAATTCACCGCCGATAAAATTGTTGTATTGTTCCTTGAATTTTGGAATGTCGTATGTTTTTTGTACTGCGTCCATCATTTTTACTCCTCAGGTTAGATTAAATATTGCCAATAAACGGGATATTGGGCGATTTATTTTTTATTTCAGGTGAAATTTATTTTAGCACTTCCTTTGCGGAAAATAAAAATATTGCGGCGATGTGTTAAAAACTTTCAAACTTGTGTTTAACTTGTTAAAAAAAGTTGATATGATAGATTAGAACTTGATAATTTACATTATCAAATCGGCTTTAACTGCATAAAAAGATTGAGTTTGTATTTTAAGAGATTTTATTTTTCGGAGGACGGCAACTGTTTTAACAGTTTTAACCATCAAAAACATTTGAGGTGAAACCGTTACTGAATAAGCCAAAACTATAAACACAAGACGATTCAGTTAGACAAGGTTTTTGCGGATGAAGTATTTATGAACGCAACAAAGGAAAATTTAACGGAAAAGACTCTCGAAAAAGTCACTGCGGAAAAGCCGGTTTCGGTTTATTCCGTAAATTTCGCACGGGTTATCAATAATTTCGCAGAGCGAAAAAATATCGCCCGACGAAAAGATAATTCAATCGAAATTGCCGCTCAAACTTCGCTTTCCGAAAAAGTATTTAAATGGCGCAACGCGATTGCGGTCGCCGCAATTCTGGCGATCGGCGTGTTTCATTTTGCGTTTCAAATGTCGTTTATCCGCACGGAAATCAGCGAAAATCGTCCTGTCGTGAATGTTCCGCCGGTGAAGATCGAACCGCTGCGCGCCGCGCCTATCGAAAGCAAACCGGCGGAATTCAAGGCGGAGAAAATAGATAGCGTGATGCCCGAAAAAAACTTGCCGGCGGTTAAAAGACGGCAGACGGAAATCGCGCCCGTCAAGCCGCAGCCCAAGAAAAAAGAAGCGGTCGAAACGCGCGCCGAACGCCTTCGCCGAGCCGAAAGAATTCTCACCGGAGTTTGAATTTTTAATCCCCTTAACCGACAAAATATTAATTAAAAGTAATGAACGGATTGAGTTTTACCGCTAAAAAGTTGCAAGGTTTGTTTAAAATCGCGCCGGCTTGTTTGTTGATTCTGGTGAGTGTTTTTAATTTATTCGCTCAATATAGAGGTGCGCCGGTCAAAAAAGATCGGCTCATTAAAGCACTTCGTTCAAAGCAATTGCAAACCCGCGATATTGTTGCCGTGATTAATTCCAACGGTGTGGATTTTACGTTAACGCCCGAAACCAAAATACTTCTGATCGCCGCCGGTGCGCGTCCCGAAGTTATCAAAGCGATTGCCGACAATTCGCGTTTTGACGGCGACAGCACGTTTGCCAAAACCCGCAAACCGACTCCCACCAAAAAAACGACTTTAGCGAATTACGAAGATTTGCTCGACCGGGCGATGCTTTCCTACAAAGACCGGAAAAACCCGAAAGACGCGGTGCGTTTTCTGGAAACCGCCGTCAAAATGAATCCGAAAAACCCCGAAGCCCACCAACTGCTCGGTTTCGTCAATCTTTACGGTTTAAACAATCTTTCGGCAGCCGAAAAATCAATGCGCGAATCGTTCGTTAACGGCGGCAGCGCGGTTTTCAGGGTTTATCACGACGACACGGGAAGTTTTAACAGCCGCTGTTCGGGTTCGCTCTATATTTCGCCCGAAACCATCCGTTTCGAATCGGACGACAATCGCCACACGTTTGAAACTTCGAGCGTCAATATTGATAAGTTCAAGCTCGACACGGAATCGAACCGCAACTGGAAAAAGCACACGGTTTTTAAGGTTTTGCTGAAAATCGGCAAATCCGACATAAAATTCCGCTTCGCACCGATCAGCGGAAAAGAAGCCGAATCGCTGATGGTCGAGCGGTTTGTTTATGTTTCAAAAAACAATTTTAATTTTGCGGGTTTATTTCCGAATTAGCTTTGAGAAGATAAATTCTGAACTAAAATTAAACATTTGCGCCTTTTGTTTGTTCAGCTCATCAATGTCGCGCTGCGATTTGTCCAGAAAATTCGTGCGTCCGCATTTGCTTACCGAAAGCCCGTTAATTGTCGCATTTGCATAGACAAGATAGCTTTTGCCAAGCTCAAAATTAAATTGACAGGAATCTATGAAATACTCAAATTCTTTATCATCGGTAACATTGTGAGGAAAGTAGAAAGTAATGCTGTCTTTGAAATCGCCTTTCCAAACATTTTCGACTTTGAAGATAAGTTGAGTATTATTTTCCTCAACCAGAGTTCCCGCAAAAACAAAATCCGAAACGCTGACCAACCGCGAGACGGTTTTCTTAAATTTTTCGTCCGTATTGGTTTCTTCCGGGTCTTTTCGACACCAACAGGCATCAACGCTGACGGCATTTGAAGCGATAAAAACGGTCAGAACACAGAAGATCAGGATGTGCTTTTTCATACGGCATTACATGAAAATTTGGTAATGAACTAAAAGTAATCGTTTTCATAAATTGCCTCCAACTTTAGTTGGAGGAGCGATTTGATGAGTTTTCCGGCTTGAGCCGAAAATCAGAAAAATATCAATCATCCGATCAGCTTGAGCTAAAGCAATTCGGAATGTGTTTAATATTATTATTCGGCTAAAGCCATTTTTTCATTGCCCTTAACCTCCAACTAAAGTTGGAGGCAATTGAAAAATACCCGTCAGCATTACTTTTAGTTCATTACTGAAAATTTAAGTTTCCGCGCCGACGATGCCCATTTTCGCGTAAACGTCGCGCAGAGTTTCACACGCAATGAGGCGGGCTTTTTCCGCGCCGTCTTTTAATATCTTATTTAATTCGGCATCGTCAAAATCTTTGACGCGCTGCTGAAACGGTCGCAGAAATTCGACGACTGCTTCGGCGAGTTCGGATTTGAAATGACCGTAGCCTTTGCCGCCGAAATGCGCCTCGGCTTCGGCAGGCGTTTTGCCTGTCATTAATTGGTAAATCGTCAGCAGATTGCTGATTGCCGGACGCGCTTCATCGAATTCGATGGTCGTTCCCGAATCGGTCACGGCGCGTTTTATTTTCTTGGTGATCGTGTCGGCATCGTCGAGTAAGAAAATCGAGCCGTTCGCGTTTTCGTCGGATTTCGACATTTTTTTCGCCGGTTCCTGCAAGGAAAGAATATTCGCGCCGACGGGCGGAATGAACGGTTCGGGAACGACGAAGGTTTCGCCGAAATCGCGGTTGAAGCGTTCCGCCAGATCGCGCGAAAGTTCGAGATGCTGTTTCTGGTCTTTGCCGACCGGCACGAGATGCGTTTGATACAAAAGAATGTCCGAAGCCATCAAAACCGGATAGGTAAAAAGCCCGACTCCGGCGCGTTCCGCATTGCCTTTGCCTTTATCCTTAAACTGCGTCATTCGCTCCAATTCGCCCATTCGCGCGATGCACGAAAGAATCCACGCAAGTTCGGCGTGTTCTGACACATCGGATTGGATAAAGATCGTCGAAATTTCAGGGTCAACGCCCGAAGCGAGATATATCCGCGCCAGATCAAGCGTTTTCTGCCGCAAAACTTCGGGGTTTTGCGGCAGCGTGACCGCGTGCAGATTGACGATGCAAAAGAAACTTTCGTATTCGTTTTGCAGGTTGACCCAGTTTTTGAGCGCGCCGAGATAATTGCCGAGATGCAGATTGCCGGTCGGCTGCGCGCCGCTAAAGATGCGTTTTTTCATAAAGTAATAAAATAGTTTGCAGAAAGTTGCGGGAAGTTGCAGGGAGTTGCAGAAAGTTTGGGTTTTAACTCTGCAAACTGTCTGTCAACTATCCGCAAACTATCTGTCAACTTAAATTAATTAAACCGACAGAATATAAAGTAGCCCGTAGAGAAAAGGTCTTATAATAAAGCTGAAAACTCCGATATAAATTAAAAACATCAGGATCAAAAAGCCGAATTGTTCGAGCAGATTGAAGATCGGTTCGGTGCTTTCGGGCATAAAGGTCTGCAAAATCTTACTGCCGTCAAGCGGCGGAAAAGGAAGCAGGTTGAAGACAAACAGCGAAAGATTGAGCAGCATCAGATTGCCGACGAAAATTGACAACGGATTAGTTGACATTGCTTCGCCCTGGATGCGTAAAAAGTCCTTGATCTCAAAACCCTGCGTCATCATAATTTTGGCGAGAATAATGCCGATAATCAGCAGAATCAGGTTTGCCAGCACGCCGGCGACCGAAACCATCACGTTGCCCCATTTATAATTCGTCCATTTGCGCGGGTTGACCGGTGTCGGTTTGCCCCAGCCGATCAGCGGAATCGAACCGAGTGCGCCGCCCATCGCGCCGAAAACAAAGCTGATGATCGGAATCAAAAGCGTTCCGATCGGGTCGGTGTGCGCGACCGGATTAAGTGTGACGCGACCCAAAAGATACGCCGTGTCGTCGCCGAATTTATACGACATCCATGCGTGTCCGGCTTCGTGTACGGAAATCGCCAGCAAAAGGACGACCATGTAAATTACCAGATGGCTTATAAAATTAGCTAAATCAATTTCAGGCATTATCAAACCTCAGAATTTGCAAGTTATTACTCAATTTTGTTAGTGTCAAAACAAAGAATTTTCGTTGTTTAGACAATTAAATTGTGCCATTGTTTGAGCGCAAAGGAAAATTCCGAATTCCAGATTTCAAATTTCAAATTGAAATCCTATAATCTGGAATCCGGAATCTGAAATCTGGAATCTAAATTATGCAGAAATATATAGTTTGCATCGCCAGCGAACACAAAGGGAACGAATTTCTGGAAGAATGTCAGAACGCGGGCTGGCACGTAACGCTCGTTACGCGCAAGGATTTATTGGATTATCCGTGGCTTTGGACTTCGATCAACGAAGCGAAAACCGTCGAGCGCAATGCCACGCCGGAAGATTATATCCGCGCGATCACGAACATTGCCGGAACCCAGCCGATTCACAGGATCGTTGGTTTGGACGAATTCGATGTTTTGACCGCGGCAAAAGCGCGCGAACACTTACAGATCGAGGGAATTTCAAATTCCTTCGCGCTCCGATTCCGCGACAAACTGCGGATGCGGAATCTGGCTTGCGAGGTCGGTTTGCCGTGTCCCGATTTTGTCGGCGCTTTTAATCCGCGCGAGATCAACGAGTTCTTAGAAACAACTTCCGCGCCGTGGATCGTCAAACCGCGCACTGAAGTTTCGGCGTTCGGAATTAGAAAATGCAACACGGAAGGGCAGGTTTGGGACGTTTTGACCGATTTGGACAATCGCCATACGTGGCGCGATCATCCGTCGCAGTTTCTTATCGAACGCTTTATCGAAGGCAAGGTTTATCACGTTGATTCGGTCGTTGCAGACGGCAAAATCGTCGCTTCGGGTGTCAGCGAATACGGCACGCCGCCGTTCAGCGTTTCGCATCACGGCGGCGTTTTTACGACCTTTACCGTGCCGTATCGCTCGAAAGAACGCAGGGAACTCGAAAAATTAAACCAACAACTTCTCGAAGGTTTTGAGTATCGTCAGGGTGTTGCGCACGCCGAATTTTTGCAGTCGAAAGAAACGGGCGAATTCTTTCTGCTCGAAGTCGCCGCCCGCGTCGGCGGCGCGTATATCGCCAATGTTTTGGAACAGGCATGCGGCTTTAATCTCTGGCGCGAATGGGCGAAATTGGAAATTGCGACCAAAGAAAAGCCGTACAAAGTGCCGAAACTGCGCAAAGATTACGCGGGAATCTGCCTTGCGCTTTCAAAAGAAGAAAAGCCCGACACGTCGCATTACACCGACCCGGAAATCGTCTATCGCGTCGCCAAACCGAAACACGTCGGGCTGATCTTTTATTCAAATAAACAAAAACGCCTCGCCGAACTTTTGCAGACTTACGGCGAAAGAATAACCAACGATTTTCTCGCGGTCGCGCCCGCCAAAGAAAGATACGACGATTAACATCCAATTAAAAATTAAAAATTAAAAAGGCAAAAGTTGCGTGGTTTTTTACGACTTTTGCCTTTCTTCATTGAGATTGTTTATTCTAAATCTTTTTATGACTGCCGAATTGGACAAACAAATACATTCACCAAAAATTTTAGAACACGATCTGAATCAATATTTCCCCGCGCTGCTCGAATTTGAATCAATCGAAGAAACCGAAAAGTCAGCGGTTTATCAAAAGATCAAACCGACGGTCGAACGGATATTAAACGCCGTCGTGCAGGAAGATTTTGCCGATTTCGGATTTGGGAATGTGGATTTCGGATTTGATTCATCACGCAAAAATCCCAAATCCCAAATCCCAAATCCAAAATCCGCCGTTTCGGCGGTCGCCTGGAATATCGAGCGCGGCAATATTTTCGAGGGAATCGTTGACGCTTTAAAAAATCACGACGGATTAAAGGATAAAGACATTTATCTCTTGACCGAACTCGATTACGGAATGACGCGGAGCAAGAATCGGTTCGTCGCGCAGGAATTGGCACGGGAATTGAAACTGAATTACGCCTTCGCGCCCGTTTACATCGCGCTGCAAAAGGGAAGCGGTGTTGAGGAATTTGCGGAGGGCGAAAATACGACTTCGATTCACGGTTTGGCGATGTTTTCAAAATATCCGCTCAAAAATGTTCACGCAGTCGCGCTTCCGAACGGCAAGGATAAAATGTGGGGCAAGGAAAAACGGCTCGGGTATCTTCGCGCTTTGATTGCCGACATCGAGCATCCGGCGGGTGATTTTCGCGCCGTGACGATTCATCTCGACGCGCATTCTTCGCGCAAACATCGCCATTTGCAGATGAAAATTATTCTCGACGCGCTCGACAAACTGCCGAAACTGCCGACAATCTTAGGCGGCGATTGGAACACGACAACCTACAACGCGCAAAACGCGAATCACGCGATTGCCGGATATTTTTGGCGCGTGATGTTGGGTGTCAAGAACGTCGTCAAAAATCATCTTCCGCATCCCGACCGGCATTTTGAAAAAGATTTGTTCGGCGAAATCGAACGGCGCGGCTACGAATATAAAAAATTTAACGAACTCGGTGTCGGAACTCTGCATTACGACATCGAAAGCATCGAAAAAAACACGAATTTGCGCGATTGGGTGCCGGAATGGTGTTTTCCGTTCATCTTCTGGGCGGCACGGCGCGTCGGCGGACGGGTTTCGGGCAGACTTGATTGGTTCGCGGGAAAAAACATTGAAATTGTCGGAAAACCGCAGACAATCGGCAATTTGGTTGATGAAAACAACACGCCGCTCTCCGACCACGACGCGATTGCTTTGGACTTTACGCTTTCAAAAAGTTAGAATCAAAAGTTCCAAATGACTTGGGACTCAAGACTCAAGACTCAGGACTAAATTATTATGGAAGTATCATTTTGCCAGACGCTCAGTTTTAATGCTGACACTTTTGAATTCGATGTCGTTTCGCAGGAAAACGGCAACGCAACGATTATTAAATTTCCGATTGACGAAAAACTATACAGCCCGGGCGATGTCGTCGTCGTTTTGCAGGATGCGGACATCGTTTTTCACGGACTAATCGGAAAAATCGAGGACGGCGAAGCCTACGCCTCAGACCCGAAAGGCTCGCTTTTAGCGGCAACCGTGCAGTAAAACTTGACGGTTTTTGAGATTTAAGCTAATTTTAATTTTCGCAGATTTAAAATCTCGAATCTGAAATTTGAAATCTTAATGGGGATGTAGCTCAGTTTGGCAGAGCGCTGCGTTCGCAATGCAGAGGTCAGGAGTTCGACCCTCCTCATCTCCACCATTTATTTTCAAGCACTTACGCGAGTAGGTGCTTTTTCTTTTTTCCAGAAAAGACACTTTCAAAGACACTCTCAGTTGGGGATAATTTCGATGGTTACGTCAAACGCACCGGAATTGTCGTTGAGATTGCCTTCGTTGATTCCCAAAAAAAGTGCGCCGTCACGGGCGGCGACAAATTCGCGCGATGCGCCGACAAAGATAAATTCGTTGTTGTCGTCGCCAATCACGGCGATCAATCCGCCGGTCGCTTCCGCTTGAATCAGTTTGTCTTTATCAGGCAGCGAGCCGATGCCCGCTGACGATGAAAATCGTCCGTTGCCGAGACTGACCTGACCTTTGCCGCTGATGCGGATTTTTTGACCTTTTTTGACGACCCAACCGGAATTCGACCAGCCGTTTGCCGTGTTGTCCGCCAAAACCTTGACGTTCAGCATTATCGGTTTCGTCTGGGTGTCGGTTTTGACCGTGTTCGGCGTGTTATTGGTATAGGTCGGATTATTCGTGACCGTCGGCGTGATGGTCGTCGGATTCGTGCTGGATTGAGTCGTATTTGTCTGTGTCGTCGGCTGTGTCGTTTTATCGGTAATAATCACGCTTTTCGAAGGTGTCGGAGACGGCTGCGGAGTGGGTTTTGTTTCAGTTTGTCCGACCGTGATGACCGTGTTGTTTTTGTTTTCGGGTTTATTGACCGAAGTGTTCGTGTATGTCGGTAAAGTAGTTTTGTTGTTGTTTGAAACCTGCAGCGGTGTCGAATCGAATTCGATTGATTCAACTTCGTCGGCGAAAAAGTTCATCTGCCGCTGGCGCGAGCCTTCGCCGATCACGATGGTGAATTTTCCTTCACCGAAGCTGATGATTTTACCTTTAATGATACTTCCGTCCTTGAGACGAATCGTATCGGCAAAGCCGAGACCGACCATTGACAAAACCAGAAAACAGGCAAGCGCAAAGCGATAAATTTTGGATTTTAAAAACATACTACCTCCACGGGATTAAATTTTCAGATTGGTTTGCGAACCTTTCGCAATCGGACAAGTTATTCATCGAAACTATCTATCGGGAAAGCGGCGTTTCAGTCAACATCTTGATGCTGAAAATGCCCGGATGAGTTGCAAAATTTGCGAACGACAAATTCATTTCAAATTATACATAAATTTCTTAAGGTTGTTAATTAACTAACGGCTTTTATCGAACTGAAAACAAATTCGGCTTCGCCGCCGGCGATAACTATCAGGGTTTACAAAACTTTACAAAAAACTCAATTTTCCGGCGCAAGGTTTCAGGTTTTCGCCCGTTCACAAAAAGACGGCGGTTGAAAATAAAATTTCAGCGCGCCGCAAGAAAAAATATATAGTAAGAAAAGGGGAAGATTATGAAACAGAGAAATTACATAAAATCAGGATTAAAATTATTGGCAATTATCAGTTTGTTGAGTGTGGGAATTTTTGCGCAGGGCATCGGGCGAAACGATTTGAGCGCAAAGCGTTGGGAATTGACCGAAATCAACGGCAAGCGCGTTTACAGTTCAAAAGCCTTTCTGGAAATTGAAGCGTCGCTCAGCCGTTTTGCCGGAAACGCGGGCTGTAACCGGATGTTCGGCGGCGTTACGATTAACGGCAGAAATATTGATTTCAGCGGCATCGGAACGACCAAAATGTTTTGCGGCGGGAGCGGCGTGATGAAGCTCGAAACGGATTTTACACGGGCGCTTGAACGCGTAACGCGGTTTGAAAGAACCGGCAACAATTTGAGTCTTTATGCGCGAAACCGTCTGGTTTTGAAGTTCAAAGAAACTGCAAAATCGAATTCCGACAATAACGCGAACATCAAGCTCGAAGACCGGAAATGGGTTTTGGAAGCGATCAAAAACCGGAATTTGCCGAAAATCGAAACGTTGCCGTTCATCAATTTCGACAAAGCCAAAAACAGCGCGGGCGGAAACACGGGCTGTAATGTTTTCGGCGGAAATTATTCGGTCACGCGCGACACGATCGTGATCACAAACATCATCTCGACGATGCGCGCCTGCATCGAAGACGAGCGGATGAATGTCGAAAGGGAATTCAAAAACGGTTTGCAAAACGCCAATCGCTTTGAGATCGTCGGCAAAAAACTGAATCTCTACCGCAACAAAACTCTGCTTTTGAGCTTCAGAGCGGAAAACAAATAAGGTGCGGTAAACTTAAGTTTGCCGACATACGCCGCACAGGCTTTCAACAAACTGAAGTTTGTTGAACAAAAAAAAGACGCGGAGCAGAAATTTCTGCTCCGCGTCTTTTTTTGTTGCAAATGGTTCGCCCAATTAAAAATTGTAGCGAATGCCGAACTGTAATTGTCTTGCCGGGGCGGCGGAAGTAAAGCCGAGCGGCGCGGTTGACGAAACGCTGCTCGAACCGCGGGCATTAATCGGAATTACATTGGTCGCGCCGGCGCAATTCGGATTGGTTGCGAAATTTGCGACGCAAGCCGTTCCGACAACGTTGTTAATTCCGTTGTAATTGACGTTGTTGAAAAGATTGAATGCTTCGAAGGTCAATTCCAAAAAGCGCGATTCTTTGACGAAGAACCGACGCGCCAGACGCATATCGAAGGTGTAATAAGCCTCGCCGCGTCCCGTGTTTCTGCCCGCGAAAGCCGGACGGTCGTTATACAGACGGCTGTCGTTGTTCGTATCGAAGCCGATCAAAAGATTGAACGGTCGTCCGCTGCCCGCCGTGAAGATCGGCGAGAAAACGAAATCCCGCAAAAACGCGTTTTTATACGGGCTGATAAAAACGCCGCTCAAAACCAGACGATGCCGCTGGTCGAACGCCGAAAGACTGCGGTCATCGCGCATATTCAGCGGATTCTGCGCCAGATAATCCGTGTTGAAATCGGTCGCTTCGTCAATCGTTTTCGACAAAGTGTAATTGGCGTTGATGCTGTAATTACGCGAAAAACGTTTGGTCACCTGCAAAGTTCCGGCGTGATAAAAGCTGTTCGCCACCGATTGATATTCGGCATCGAGCGCAAATCGCGGCAGGAAATTGCCGGTCAAGCCACCGCCGGTCGCCGAACAGTTATAAGCGGCGGGCGGCACGCCCGGAACCGTGTAACAGCCGAGTTCGGTCGCGTTGACGATCGGCGTTCCGGTGAACGGACTTGTTCCGATGACGGAATAACGGCGAACGTCAACCGGACGGACGAGATGAATTCCGCGCGTGAACAGATAGCTCGCTTCGGCGGAAAATCCCGCGCCCAAATCCTGCTGAATCGCACCGCTGACCTGATAGGTTTGCGGATTTTGGAAATTTTCCCCAATGCGGATCCGCGCTTCGAGCGGTCTGCCGGGCGCGGTGTTCAAACCGAACTGCGTCAGGTCGGAAGCGACGATCTGGCGATTTCCGAGAACACCTTGCGCCAGCAGGGTTTGATAGATAAACGCCGAACTGTATGTTCCCGGAAGCGTGATCGCCGAAACAACGATATTGATGTTAAATGGCTCCGTTCCCGAAGCTAAAGTATTGACAACGTTCGTTATCTGGTTATCAATCTGTCCCGTAAAAATTCCCGCGCCGGCGCGGATGACGGTTTTCGCGTTGTTGAAAACGTCCCACGAAATACCGATGCGCGGCTGGAAATTGTTTTTATCCGTCGGAACCGGGTCGGCTTCGTTTTGAATGAAATAACGCAAACCGTAATTAAGGGTCACGTTCGGGCGAATTTTCCATGTGTCCTGTCCGAAAACCGAAAACTTTTGACCGCTGCTATAAAATCCGGGCAGACCGAAGCCCTGCTGGTAAACCTGCGGCGCGTTGATGTTGTAAGACTGGAGCGCGTTGATCGTATTGTTGGCATTACACAAAGAATTTCTGAGTGCCGCGCCCTGCGCCGCCGTGATGAATCCCGAAGTGATGTCCGCGCCGATCTGTCCGCCGATCGGTGCCGCCAGACAAGCCGCTCCGGTCGCGGTCGTGCCGACGAGCGCATTTCGCTGGGCGGCTGAAAAAACCGACGAAAACGGCAATGCGCCGAACCGGAACGAACCCGGCAGATAGGTTTCCGAATTGGTCCCGACGCGGTTATATTGAAAAACGACACCCGCTTTGATCGTATGATTTCCGCGAACGAATGAAAGCGTGTCGGCAAGATCGAACGAGCGCGTAATGCTGTTCGAAGGCAGGAAAATGTCGCGTCCGAAATTTCCGTAGCCGAGAATGTTGATTTCCGGTCCGTTCGGGTCATTCGGCGTGACGATCAATTGATAATACGAAAACTGCGCGCGAAATTCGTTGATCGTCGTCGGGTTGAAAATATGCGTTTGGGACAACAGAATGCCGCCGCTCGGCGATTCGACCTCGCGCCCGCGCGAAACGGCGTTCAATGCGCCCGTCGCCTGGTTTTCACCGTTGAATTGGGCGTAGTTCAAACGAATGAATCCGTAATCGTTCTCGCTGAACCGGTGGTCAATGCGACCCGAGATCAACGCGCTATTTTCGGCGGCGGGAAACTGTCCGTTGGTTGACGCGTAAAGATTTGCCGTGCGCGTGCTGGGAACAGTTAATACGCCGCGCACACCGGCGGCTAAAGGTTCGAAACCGGGACGCGTTCCGAGATAATTCAAAAACGCGTTCTGGTCGCCCGCCGGACTTCCCGGAGAAATTCTCAAGCCGTTCGCGAGCGATTCGTTAAGCGTCACGAACGAAGTCTGGTTTTGCCGCAAACCTTCTGCCGAAACGAAAAAGAAGGTTTTGTTTTCGATTATTTTTCCGCCCAAACTGCCGCCGAACTGCTGGCGATTATACGGCGATTTGCCTGCCGGATTGAAATCGAAAGCGTTGCGCGCGTCGAATCTTTTATCGCGGAAATAGCCGAAGATGCTGCCGTGAAATTCATTCGTGCCGGTTTTGGAAACGATATTGACCATTCCGCCCGACGCGCCGCCGAATTCGGCGTTGTAACTGTTGCGGTCAACCTGAAATTCCTGCACGGCTTCCTGGCTGACGATGTTGCGCGCGCCGCCCGAAGGCGTATCGGCGGTCGAACCGTCAACGTTGATCGAATTTCCGCGACCGTTGTTGCCGCCGAAACTCAAGCCCGATTGCGGTGTCTGCGCAACGCGAAAATCGGTCGAATCGTTAACGTTATCGGCATCATTCACACCCGGCGTAAGCAGCGCGAAATCCAAAAAATTGCGGCGGTTGATCGGCAGGTTGTTCAGCTGCCGCGCGCTGATGACGGTTGACTGTTGCGTTCTTTCCGTGTCAACAAGCGCCTGTTCGTCCTGCAGAACGTCAACGACCGCGTCAACATCGCCGATTGTTAAACCGGCATCGAGCGCCAATTGCTGTCCGACCTGAAGCAGAACGTTAGTAACCGTTTTAGAGGCAAATCCGGTCGCTGTGATCTTAACCGAATATGTGCTTGGCGGGAGCGAAAGAATTACGAAATTTCCATCCGTATCGCTGGTCACCGTGCGGGTTACGCCCTTATTATTATCCGTTGCCGTAATCGTTGCACCGGCAATTGCCCCGCCGTTCGGGTCGGTGACCGTGCCGCGAAGTTCCGCCGTCGCGGTTGCCTGCGCGAAAGCCCCGCTCGCTCCGACGCAAACAAATACCAAAATTCCAAAAATCGTTCTCATTTTTTTCATAGAATCGCCTCCATCAGTCAAATAAATTAGAAATTAGTGCTTTGCGGCAAAGTTTTCCGAAACTTTGCACGGAAAATTTTAAAAACCGGAAAAATATCTTTTTAATTGCGCAATAAACCTTTCAAAGCCATTTCGCAAACGTCGCGGCAGACCTGTTCAACCGAAAGTTTGCCGCCCGGGCGATACCAGCGCGAGAGCCAGAGAATCATTCCGAAGAGCGTAAAAGTCGCCGTCGTCAGATCAACGTCGCGGAGCTTCGCCTGCGTTTGCAGTTCGACCAAAGTATCGCGCACAAACTCGAAATATTCGCGCCGCCGTTTTAAGATCGCTTCACGCTGCGTAAAACTCAGCGAATTCATTTCGTGCGAAACGATAATGACGGCGTGATTGCCCTCCGCCGCGAGCCGCGCGTGATTGAAAATGATAAATTCCAAACGTTCTTCCGCGTCCGAGATTTCACGTGCCGGGTCTAAAACTTCGTTTTTTACGTTGTCCAAGCCGAGTTCGACGATCCGGTAGAGCAGTTCCTGTTTGCTCTCGAAATAATAATAAAGCGCGGCTTTCGTGATGTTTAAAGCATTTGCGATATGCGAAAGCGATGTTGATTCGACACCTCTTTCGACAAATAACTGCGCCGCCAGCAGGTAAATCTCCTGCGCCCGGTCGAGACTTTTTTGCGTTCCGTTTTTCGGCATAGAAAAATTCGGAAATCTTACAAAAGCGCGCCTTTTGATCCGGCGACCGCTTGAATTTAATTGCTCAGGTTAAGAAAATATGTTAGCTTTTTTACTTACCGTTCGGTAGAATTTAACTAAAGTTAATAAACAATCCCGAAATTGTCAAGAAGTTTTCGACCCGAAAGCGCAAATTATTAAAAGTTAATTGGTAAGACCAATTTTACCAATTTAATTTCAAAATTCAGTTCTGAAACGTTCGAGTTAAATTATGCAAAGTTCAGCAATTAAACCAAACAATATTGTTCCGATCAAAACGGGCGAAGATTATCTGAACTCTTTACGCGGGCGGCGTTTAAAAGTTTATCTTTTCGGCAAACTCGTCGAAGATATTGTCGAACATCCCGTAATTCGCCCGAGCATTAACGCGGTTGCTGAAACTTACGAACTGGCGATACGCGAACCTGAATTGGCAAGCGCGACATCGCATCTGACGGGCGAAAAAATCAATCGTTTCCTGAATATCGCCATGACGCGCGATGAAGTTGTTCTGCAAAATAAAATGCAGCGACGGCTCGGACAACTGACCGGAACTTGTTTTCAAAGATGCGTCGGAATGGACGCGCTCAATTCGCTCTATTCGGTAACGTTTGAAATTGACGAAAAATTTCAGACGAATTATCACGAGCGTTTGAAAGAATTTATCAAAGAAGTTCAAACAAACAACACGGTCATCGGCGGCGCGATGACCGATGTCAAAGGCGACCGAAGCAAAGCACCGCACGAGCAAGCCGATCCCGATCTTTTTGTACACATTACAAAACGCACCGAAAGCGGCGTTTATATTTCCGGCGCAAAAGCTCATCAAACGGGCTGTTTGAATTCGCATTGGCTGATCGTGATGCCGACGATGCGCCTGACGGAATACGATAAAGATTACGCGATTGTCGGCGCGATTCCGGTTGAAGCGGAAGGAATTACATATATTTACGGGCGGCAATCGTGCGACACACGCGCGATGGAAGGCGGTTCGATAGATCAGGGAAACGCCCAATTCGGCGGACAGGAAGCGATGGTGATTCTTGATAATGTTTTTATCCCGAATGAACTTGTGTTTATGGACGGCGAAACCGAATTTGCGTCAATGCTCGTTGAAAGATTCACCTGTTATCATCGCCGTTCGTATGTCTGCAAATCGGGCGTCGGCGACGTACTTATCGGCGCGGCGGCGCAGATCGCGGAATATAACGGCGTCGAAAAAGTTTCGCATATCAAAGACAAACTCGTTGAAATGACTCATTTAAACGAAACGATCTACGCAACCGGAATCGCTTCGAGCTATCAATCAAAACCGACGAAATCGGGCGCGTATTTGAATGACGATATGATCGCCAATGTCTGCAAACATCACGTCACGAAAATGCCTTACGAGATCGGACGGCTCGCGCAGGATTTAGCGGGCGGCTTGATGGTGACCATGCCTTCGGAAAAGGATTTCCGCAGCGAAGAAGTCGGGCATCTTCTGGAAAAATATCTAAAGGGTCGCGCCGACGTTTCGACCGAAAACCGGATGCGAATCCTGCGCCTGATCGAAAATATGACTCTCGGCAGAAACGCCGTCGGCTATCTTACCGAATCAATGCACGGCGCCGGCTCGCCGCAAGCGCAAAGAATTCAAATCGCCCGCCAAATGCAGATCGAATTCAAGAAAACTCTGGCAAAAGAACTCGCCGGAATCGAAGAGCGAAAACGCGAACAATTAACGAGCGAAATTTCTGATTATTTCGGGAAAGTTTTTGATACGGAAGTTTAGAGAAATCATTTAATTTGAATTCAAATAATGAGCAATTCTTTTCCTAACTATTTTGATGCGCCAAATAAATTATTACAGTTGGAGTCAAACTGTGGTCTTATAACGGCTTGGACGATTTTAAAGTATTTTAAGAAACGAACATCGTCGGCAAAATTTATTAATTTATGCTGTTACACTAAAAAACACGGAACTTTTACAATAGCTTTGGCAGTTGCTTTAAGGAAACACGGCTTAAAAGTCAGTTTTTTTTCTGAATTAGATCCAACGCCAAATGCAATTGAAAAGCGATGTTATTCTGTTGCAGAAAAAATTGGAGTTGCTATTCAACCGTCAATAGATTTAGATATTTTATTATCCAAAATCGGTTCTGAAACTATAGCAGTTGTTTTGTACAATACGCCCGAAGATAATGGGCATTTATCGCCGCTTTTAGGAAACGACGAAAAAAACTTATTTTTACCATTTTCCGACGAAGGTTATTTATTAAAACAAGAGTTTTTGACCTTTTGGAATGCTCCAGAAATTTATCGGCAGTGTTTAATTGTATCACTTTGATATGTTAAAAATTTTGTAATTATTGAATTCAATTTCGGCTCTAATTTTCGAGCAAGACATTATTAAATTCCTTCAGATCAGCAATTATGAACAACGAAAAATTAATCGTAACTTTGGATAATGGCATCAAGCGGATTACTTTTAATCAGCCGGAGAAAAGAAATTCGGTGGACGCTGGTATGACGGAAAAGTTGTTTGACGCGGTGCGCGAATCGGCGGCGGACGGGACGCGTGTGATAATTTTGACGGGCGCGGGAAACGTTTTCTGCGCGGGCGCGGATCTGGCGGCGCGGTCTGAACAGGAAATCAATGAATACGACGTAACCGCCTATTTGCGCGACATCGTTAATCCGACGATTCTGGCGATGCGTGCGCTGCCCGTTCCGATATTAGCGCGGGTTCACGGTCACGCGGTCGGCATCGGCTGCAATTTCGCGCTCGCGGCGGATATGATCGTCGCTTCGGAAGACGCGCTGTTTAGCCAGATTTTCGTGAAGATCGGTTTGATTCCCGACGGCGGCGGAACATTCTTTTTGCCCGCGCTCGTCGGTTATCAAAAAGCGTTCGAACTGATCGCGCTCGGCGATATTTTTGGTGCGCGAGAAGCCGAAAAATTGGGCATTGTTAATAAAGTCGTGCCGTTTGCCGAATTAGACGAAACGGTTGAAAAACTCGCTAAAAGATTTATTGAATCGCCGCAAATCGCACTCGAAAAGATAAAAACCGGA
>JALHNX010000029.1:0-35739 GCA_022843305.1 Pyrinomonadaceae bacterium
ATGCCCGCAGGTCGCCGAATTCCAGCCCAAACCGACTTTGTCGCCGACCGCCAAACCTTTCACGCCGTCGCCCGCCGCGACCACTTCGCCGACGACCTCGTGCCCGCCGACAAACGGAAAAACCGTCATTCCCCAATCGTTATTGAGCATCGAGAGATCCGAATGACAAATCCCGCAGTGCGAAACTTTTATTTCAACCTGCTCGCTGCCGAGTTCGCCCGCCTCGAATTCAAACGGCTCGAATTTCCCTTTCGGCTCGTGCGCCGCGTATGCTTTTATTTTTTCACTCATAAATTTTCACTTTGTAAAATCGTAGATCAAATCTCCGCTCGTATATTTTTCATTCCCGAAAATATGCGGATAATGTTTGCCTAATTCCTCTAAATACAGATCATACGGCAAATCACTGAAAAACCCGTAATCGTGCAGATAGGTCATAAAGACATTGCCCTGCTCGTCGTACTGCTGAAAGATCGAATCCGCTGTGCCGTCGAATTCTAACGGCGCGACGCCGAGGTATTTGCACAAACCGGCGTTAAACGCCGGCGTCGTCTTGAGCCAACTGCCGCCGAGAAAAACTTCCGCCGCGCCGTGAAACACGAGATAATTTTTCTTCAAAGCCTTTTCGAGCTTTTCGGTCGCGATATGATTGCGGACGATGTAAAAACTCAGACGGCTCGGCACGCCGACGGCGCGCGCACTCGCGGCGAGCAAAACGGCTTTTTCGACGCAGTAACCGCGATTTCGCGTCAATAGATCGCTCGCCTTTAAGCCTTCGCGGCGTAAATCCAGCAGATACGGATTATATTGAAACCCGTCGCGCACCGCGTAATAAAGCGCGACCGCTTTTTCCTTTTCGTTTTTCGCGCCGACCGTATTTTTTTCGGCAAAATCGCGCACGCTTTTTTGCTCAAAATCCAAAAACTCCGTCGGCTGTAAATATTCCTGCATAATCTTTCGTTAAACCGGCATTTGGAGAAATTTTCCCTGCGAAACACACGAAATAAACGAAAAAGAAAAAATTATTTTGTTTTATTTTCGTACTTTTCGCGTGTCTCGCAGGCAAAATGCTTTTAAGAATTTGCAGCCAGTTCGGGAAAATCCGCGCCTTCCGTGACTTCCGCCCAATCGTCGAAATCCTTTTTCAAAGCATCGAGCCGCAGCCGCGCATTTTTCAAAGCGGCGCGTCCCAAAAGCAGATTGAACGGCGGATTTTCCGATTCGACCGCCCCGACAATCGCTTTTGCCGCCCGCACGGGATCGCCCGGCTGATTTCCGCTGTAACCGCGAATCGCCGCCTGATTCGCGCCGGCGGTTTCCGCGTAATCGGCAATCGTTGACGGCGCTTCGTTTGCCGAACGTCCCGCCCAATCGGTGCGAAATCCCGACGGCTGAACGACGATGACTTTTATTCCGAGCGGCGCGACTTCTTTTTGCAGAGCTTCGGAAAAACCGTTGACCGCAAATTTTGTCGCGTTGTAATAGCCGACACCCGGAAAACCGACAAAACCGCCGATCGAAGAAATATTAACGATCGTTCCCGAACGCCGTTCGCGCATTTTCGGCAAAACGGCGCGCGTCATTTCTGCCAAACCCCAAAAATTCGCTTCAAACATCGAACGAACTTCCTGCTCGTCGGATTCTTCGACCGAACCGAAATAACCGAATCCGGCGTTGTTGACCAGAACATCAATCGCGCCGAAATGCTCTTCGGCTTTGGCGACGGCGTGTGCGACCTGCGCTTTATCGGTTATGTCCAGATTGATCGCCAGCGCGTTTTCCTTATTTATCGCAACCAAATCGTCAACTTTGTCCGCATTTCGCGCCGTGACGACCACGCGATAATCATTTTCAAGCAGATGTTTCGCCAATTCGCGTCCGAATCCGGTCGAACAGCCCGTAATAAACCAAACTTTTTTCTCACTCATTTTATTCTCCCCTTAATCCTTAAAATTTCGATACGAACCGTTTTCAATATCGTCCAAAATCGTCTTGTTGGAAGTTATTTCCCATTTCAAATCGCGCCGCGCTTTTTCCGCCGAAAGCTGATTGTTGATCGAAAGAAAATCGAACATTTTCCCGAATTGCTCGCGCGCTTTTTCGGCTGAAATGCTTTTCGCTTTGATATTTAATAAACGCGCAGCGGCTTCGTTCAACGCTTTCATCGAAACGCTTTCCGCCGCAACGTTGTAAAGCCCTTTCGCCGTGCTTGTTTCGAGTGCCGAAAGATACAAATCCGCCGCGTCTTCGACGTGAACCGCCGAAACTTTGTGTTCGCCCGATTCAACATAATTAGCGGAATTTTCCGCCTGTGCCTGTTTAATGATAAACGGCACGAATGAACTTCCCGAACGCCCGTAAACAAACAGCGGCAGACGCAAAACGATGCCGCGAATTCCTTTTGAAGACAATTGCAAAATATCGCGCTCGGATTCGCCGCGCTCTTTTCGCGGTGAATTTTCCCCGAACGGATAATCTTCGTCCGCTTCGTTCGAGCGCGTGTCGCCCAAAATCGCCGAACTCGATGTTACGATCAAAGGTTTGTTCGTCTCAGCCAACGCTTCGCCGAAAGTTTTGATAACTTCGCGGTCGAGATTGACCGCGTCGTTGTAATCGGAAAAATTATGACTAAACGCCGTATGAATCACGGCATCGGCTTCACGCGCCGCATTTTTCAAAACTTCAAAATCACTCAATTCACCGCGAACCGTTTCAATATTTTTCGCATTTAATTTTGCTTCCGAGTCAGAGTTCCGCGCCAAACCGACAATTTTATGTCCTTTTCCTTTTAATTTTTCCGCGACCACCGAACCGATATAACCGCTTGCACCCGTCAAAAAAATTTTCATAAATTCGATTTTACAATCGTTTCTTTCGGACTTCTAATCGTAAATTTCGATAAGCAATTCCGCCAAAAACAGCTTTAGCGGAATTGCGTTAAATCATTATTACCACGGCAATTCTTCGCCGAGATGAATAAATTTGCCGGTGTAGCCGTCCGCCGGAAGCGTCGCCAAATCAACCGAAGTTTTCGCGCCTTCTTCGAGCGGAATTTCGCCGCTCTTGTTCATATCCGTGACAACCGAACCCGGATGCGCCGCGTTGACCTTGATCGGCGTGTCCTTCAATTCATACGCCAGATGCACCGCGTAACCGTTAAGCGCGGTTTTCGAAATGTCATAAGCGGGAATTTTGAAATTGTAGATCGGCGAATTCGGATCGCTGTGTAAATTCAGAGAACCCAACCCGCTCGATAAAAAGACAATTCTGCCCGCGTCCGATTTTTTGAGCAAAGGGATGAATTCCTGCGTGACGGCGATCGTATTGAAAAAGTTCGTGTCAAAGGTTTTGCGAAAAATATCGAGCGATGTGCGGCTTGCCTGAACCGGCGCATCGTTTTCAAATTCATCAATCGCAATTCCCGCGTTATTAATCAGAATATCCAGTTTTCCAAAATTTTCTTCGATATATTTCGCCGCCGCCGCGTGCGTTTCCGCATTGTCAACGTCGAGCAAAATAAACTCGGCATCCAAGCCTTCGTTTTTCAAATTCGATTCGGCTTCTTTTCCTTTTTCCTCGTCGCGCGCGCCGACCAAAACCTTAATTCCCTGTCCGCCGAGTTGTCTCGCCGTTTCAAACCCGATCCCGCGATTCGCGCCCGTAATTAATGCAATTTTCTTTTCACCCATTTTCTTTTCCCTCCAATTTTTTTCCGACTCACTTGTCAGTTACCATCACAAACGGCGAAGCGATAAAAGTCAAAAGCCCCAGACTTTCACCGATGCCCGCCGTAAATAATCCGAAATATAAACCTGCAATCATCATTAAAACCCCGATTATCAATCTGAATTTTTCGACAAATGTCTGCACATTCGTATATCTTTCCATTTCAGCCGTGTAGTTCATCTTATTTTCCATTCCTCGTTTTTAAAAATGCTTTTGCATATATACAAGCATCTATATACAATGCAAAAATTTTTACTTTCCTTCCAATTTCAGACGATTTTTCAATTCGGAAATATAATCGTTGATTGTTTCATAATTTACCGCAAAAAACTTGAATTGCCCTTCGCAGTGCGGCGTGATCAGATCGGCTTCGGTCAGCTCCTTTAAATGATGCGACACGGTCGCCTGCGCGACCGAAACCGTTTCGCAAATATTTCCCGAGCAAATCTTTCCCGCATTGCTTGCCGCGATGGTCTGCAAAATACCGAATCTTCGCGGGTCAGCCAATGCTTTTGCTGCTTTTTGAAATCGTCTTTCGTCCATAATAACCTCGACAGTTAGATATATTGACATCCGTCTATATATTTGTCAAGCCCGAATTCAAATATTTTTTGAATTCAAAACCGCCGCCCGAATTTTTCTTAAACTATGCAGCCAGCGGTCGCGGTTTTCCGCTTTTTTAACGATGTATTCGGCAACTTCCGGGTGCGGCAGAATCAGAAAAGTTTCTTTCTCCAACGCTTTTATCACGGCATCTGCGCATTCTTCAGCCGAAATCGCATCAACCGTCAAAAAGCCGTTCGGATTGTTTTCTCCGCCCATAATCAAATCCGTTTTCACGCCCTGCGGACAAAGGCACGAAACGTAAATTCCCTTTTCGGCAAATTCGATCGCCAGATTTTCCGCCAGCGCAACCGCCGCGTGTTTCGTCGCGGCATACGGCGCGGCAAGCGGATGCGTCAGTAGTCCCGCCGCCGAAGCCGTAATCAAAAACGCGCCCGCGCCGCGTTCGATCATCGAAGGAAACGCCGCCCGCGCCAGATAAACGTGCGACAGAACATTGATTTCGTAAATCTTCTGCCAGACTTCGTTTTCGACTTCCAGAGAACCCTGCGCACCGCCGATTCCGGCATTTGAAGCGATAAAATCAATCCGTCCGCTTTCGTTCAAAATTTCCGCAATAATCAATTTACAATTCGCTTCGTCCGAAACATCGAGTCTGAAAGCCTTTCCGCTAATAGAAACAGCAACCCGTTCGGCATTTTCAAAATCAATGTCGGCAACATAAATTTTCGCCGCGCCGTCCGCGTGAAACCTTTCGCACAAAGCCCTGCCGATGCCGTTCGCGCCGCCGGTTACGAGAATTATCTTGTCTTTTACATTCATAATTTAGCTTTGTCTCATTAAATTTGGTCTGTGTGAACATACTCAATTTTGGTTTCGCCGAAACGTAAATTTACATTTTGCTTCATTTTCTTTTTTATATAATTTCCCAAACCAAATAATTTCCGATGGCGGTCATAGACTAATAACCATGTCATTCTTTTTTCAAAAATCACGAAATCAACAAGATTATTCTGCTCCAAAAATCTCAATATTTGGCTTTTTTCAAATTTATAGAAGTTTATATTTTCTTTAAGTAGCGGAATAACATAATATTCATTTTCAGGAAGAAAATTACATATTTCGCTTAAAATATCAGGCTCAATATTGAAGCTTATTGATTGATAATCTTTAAAAGAAAAGCCAAAATGCCCATGTTTCGAGAAAGATTCTTCAGAAGTTAAAAACAAAAAGTTTAAGTATAAATCTAAATCAAAAAAGGTATTCAGCTTTTTTCTAATTTTTGCGATTTCAATTTCATCTTCAATAATCATTTCGATTTCGCTAATAATTTTTTGAAATTATTTGTTTTGTTTAATCGTGGTTAATTTCCTACTGTCAAAACAACTTTTCCGGTCGTTTTGCGGTTTTCAATCGCTTCGTGCGCTTCTTTTGCTTGTTCGAGAGGAAACTCAGTAACCTGAATTTTCAAACGTCCCGCGCTTAAGTTTTCGAGCAATTCTTTGGTAAAAGCGATTCGATTTTGAACAGATTCGTTCATCAGCCAATAGCCGCGAATCGTGTGATTTTTTGCCATCAAACTTAAGACGGAAACTTTGAAATCTTCGCCGCTTGCCGCGCCGTAAATCCACATCGTGCCGTGTTTGGCGAGAACTTTGAGGTTTTGCGCGACGATTGCGCCGCCGACCATTTCGATGATCCAATCCGCGCCTTTACCGTCGGTCGCTTTCAAAACTTCGTCCGTCCAATCCGACTCGCTGTAATTTATCGCAAAATCCGCGCCGAGATCGGCAACCAATTGCAATTTTTGCTCGCTCGAAGCCGTTCCGATAACTTTTAAGCCTTTATGTTTCGCCAACTGCACGAGCAAAGTTCCGACACCGCCCGCCGCCGCGTGAATCAGAATTGTTTGTCCCGCTTTTGTTTCATTCAAAAGTCCGAGCGCGGTCAAACCCTGCACGAGCAAAGCGGTCGCTTCGCCAAAACCCAGTTCGTCTGGAATTGGCATCGTCAAAGCGGCTTTGGCGGTCGCAAATTCGGCATAACCGCCGCTCGAAGTCGTCGCCAGAACGCGCTGTCCGACTTTCAAATTCGTGACGTTTTCGCCCAAACTTTCAACCGTTCCCGCCGCTTCGTAGCCGAGCGTAAACGGCAGATCGGGTTTTGTCAGATAATTTCCGGCACGCATCATCGTATCGGCGTAATTAATGCCCGCCGCCGCAACTTTTATCAAAACTTCATCCGCGCTTGGAGTCGGTTTTTCAATTTCTTCGAGCGACAATTTATCCGCTCCGCCAAGTTCATTTACTCTGATTGCTTTCATAATTTTTCTGTTTCTTGCCGCGGATTTCGCGGATTTCGCAGATTAAATCTCAGATATAAATCTGATTTCAAGTTATTTCATCTCAAGAAAAAATCTGCGTTTATCCGCGTCCATCTGCGGTTAATTTCTTCTGATTTTCATTAAAGAGTTCGGCAATGATTTCATACGAACGGAGACGTTTTTGATGGTCGTAAATCATCGCGTTGACCATTATTTCATCGGCGTTTGTTTGTTCTAAAAATTCTTCCAATTTTCGCTTGACGGTTTCCTTGCTTCCGACAATCGAACCGCCGGTGCGCGAAGCAACCAACGCTTTTTCCTGTGCGTTCCAGATCACGTCCATATTTTCAACCGGCGGCGGAATTTTGCCCGGTTTTTGACGGATTAAATTCAAAAATGATTGCGTTTGCGAAGTCGCCAAAAATTCGGCTTCTTCGTCGGTTTCCGCCGCGACGATGTTCAAAGCGACCATCGCATAAGGTTTCGGTAAATCGTCCGAAGGCTGAAATGTTTGACGATAAAGTTTGAGCGCGGGCAAAGTGTATTCGGGCGAAAAATGCGCCGCAAACGCGAACGGCAAACCCAAAACTCCCGCCAGATGCGCCGAAAAACCGCTCGAACTCAAGAGCCAGATCGGAACATTCAGCCCCGCACCCGGAACTGCCTGCACTTTTTGATTTTCAACCACATCTTTAAAGAAAAACCGTAATTCTTCAAGCTGTTCGGGAAATTCTTCGCCGTCATTCGTGAGCGTTCGGCGCAACGCAAGCGTCGCCGGACGATCAGTTCCGGGCGCACGTCCCAAACCTAAATCAATTCTTCCCGGAAACAAACTTTCGAGCGTTCCGAATTGCTCGGCAATGACAATCGGCGAGTGATTTGAAAGCATAATTCCGCCCGAACCGACGCGGATTTTCGTCGTGCCGCCCGCGACATAACCGATCACGACCGAAGTCGCCGCGCTCGCAATTCCGGGCATATTATGATGCTCGGCAAGCCAAAATCTTTTATAACCCAGCTTTTCAGCCGTCTGCGCCAAGCTCAAAGAATGACGCAACGCGTCCGATACGGTTTCGCCTTCAAAAACCGGCGATAAATCCAAAACCGAAACCGGAATTTTTGTAATACTACTGCTCATAACTTCCCTTTGTTCAAATTCACCCAATCAACATTTTTTTCAGAGCAAATCCAAAATCCAACTATGTCATTCCAACCCAGCTTTCGTCCGCGACTTCGCGCCAACGTTCGCGGATCGCTTCAAATTCTTCGTCCGAAAGATTTCCTTCCGAGACGTAGCGGGCATTTTCTTCCCAACGTCGCGGGCGCGTCGTGCCGACAATCATCGTATCAATGCCCGGAATCGAAAGCGTAAAACGCAAGGCGGTTGCCGTCGCTTCCGCCAGCGATTTGTCCAAAAATCCGAATCTTAACTTTTGAATTCTTTCCCAATATTCGTGATGATAAGAATCCGGCGGTTTTTCCGTGTGCCGCCAGACGGCGTTGGCAATCGGGCGTTTAGCGACAATTCCCAGACCTTTTTCGACCGCGAGCGGAATATTTCCGTCAATCGGCAACTGATCGGCGATTGAAACCGAAGTTTGCAAAGAATCGAAAATGTTCATTTCAATCGCGTATTTCGCGTCGTCGTTGTCGCCCGAATAACCGATAAATCGCGTGTAGCCTTTTTCCTGCGCCCGCTGCAATCCTTCGATGCAACCGCCCTGGCGCAAAATTTCGGCTGAACAGCTGTGAAGCTGGGCAATGTCGAGATAATCGGTTTTTAAGTTTCGCAGACTGTTTTCGATGGTTTCCAAAATTCCTTTTTTCGACCAATCTTCGCGCGTAAAAGCGTCGAGCGCACCGCATTTTGTCAGCAAATAAAACTCTTTTCGCCTTTTGCCGACCGCTTTGCCGATCAGTTCTTCCGAGGTTTTATAAGCCGCCGCCGTGTCAATTACGTTCAGACCGGCATCGAGCGCGGAGTTTAATAATTCTCCGACCGTTTCGGTCGTTTCATTGCTCCAGCCGATTTCCGCGCCGCCAAAACCAAGCACGGAAAATTCCATATCCGTTCTGCCGAATTTTCTGGTTTCCATAATTTTTATTTGCCCACGAAACACACGAAAGAAACGAAAATAAAACAAAAATTTCAAGATGATTTCTAAAAATTTCTTTTCGTATGTTTCGTGTGTTTCGTGGGCAAAATCCTACTTCTCTAATTCTTCTTCGACTTTTGTAATCAATCTTTCGTCTTCCGCCGTTACATCGGGCGCGAAACGCGCGGCGATCTCACCGTTTTTGCCGATCAAAAACTTCTCGAAATTCCACAAAACCTCATTCGGCTTTGAGCGCGTCGAGCCGAAGCCTTTCAATTTTTCTTCAAAACCGCCGTCGTTGACATCCGTTTCCGGTTTGGTTTCGGTCAGATAATGATAAAGCTGATGCTGGTCTTCGCCCTTGACCGAGATTTTCGAGAAAAGCGGAAATTGGACGTTATAATTCGTGCCGCAAAAATCCTTGATCTCTTCTTCCGTGCCGGGTTCCTGTCCCATAAAATT
The DNA here is from genome assembly GCA_022843305.1 of Pyrinomonadaceae bacterium. Taxonomy (GTDB): domain Bacteria; phylum Acidobacteriota; class Blastocatellia; order Pyrinomonadales; family Pyrinomonadaceae; genus JAFDVJ01. Next base: position 9,172 of record JALHNX010000029.1, read on the forward strand.
GTTCGCGGGAAAGCCCAGAATTTCAAAACCCTTATCGCGGTAATTCTCATAAAGATTTTCCAAACCTTCGTATTGCGGAGTCAAACCGCATTTCGACGCGACATTGACGACAAGCAAAACCTTGTCCTTATATTCGCCCAAATTCGTTTCCTGCCCGTCAATCGTTTTGACGGGAATTTCGTAAAATTCGTCTGCCATAAATTTCTCCCTAAAATTAATATTGAATATTTCTTTTTCTGACGTTTTCGATTGAACTTTCAATCAATTCCGTTAAAACATTTTCGTCCACATCGCTCAAACGCTTGATGTAAAGACACGATTTGCCGGTTTTGTGCTTGCCCAATTTCGCCATCAATTCGTCGTATTTCGTGAATCCGCTCATAATGTAAAGCGTCAGATTCTGTTTGCGCGGCGAAAATCCGATCTCCATCCATTCGTAATCGCCGCTTGTTGAATTTTTATATTTGTATGTGCCGAACCCGACAATGCCCGCGCCCCACATTTTTGGCTCGGCAGCGGTCGCTTTCTGCATCATTCCGGCAATTTTTTTGCAGTCTTCGCGCACGGTTTCATCGGCAATTCCGTCCAAAAACTCCTCGACGCTCGCTTCCGTTTTCTTCGTTTTCAGTTCATATTTTCCCATTATTCGCGCTCCTTTCTGATGACCATCAAGCCGTCGCGCACGGCAAACAAAATATTGCTGACGCGCTCGTCCGCCTGAATCTTCTCGCTGAATTGGCGCAGCGCGACCGTGTTTTCGTCGTCGTTTGTTTCCGTGTCCAGAACCATTCCGCTCCACAAAACATTGTCCGCCAGAATCACGCCGCCGATTCGTAAATGCGGAAAAATAATATCGTAATAGTGCTTGTAATTGGGTTTGTCGGCATCTATAAAAACCAGATCGAAGGTTTCGCCCAGCATCGGAATAATTTCCAGAGCGTTGCCCAAATATGATTCGATTCTGCTGTAAAGCTGTGTTCGCGCCCAGAATTCTTTGGCAACCTCGTTGGTTTCGGGATCAATGTCGAGCGTGATGAGCTTGCCGTCTTCGCTCAAACCTTCCGCCAGACAAAGCGCGGAATAACCCATATAAGTTCCGACTTCAAGAATCCTTCGCGGCTGGAGCATTTTGCTGAACATCGCCAGCAAGCGACCTTGATAAAAGCCCGAAAGCATTGATTTATCGGCGCGCGTGCTGTAAGTTTTCTCCAAGAGTTCGGTCAACAGAGGGCTTTCGGCTGACGTATGCTGTTCGGCGTATTGTTGAATATTATCGTCAATCATAAATTTTGCAGGTGAAAAAGTGAAAAAGGGTAAAAGTGAAAAAGTTATCTTCGGCTTTTAATAATTTACTTTTTCACCTTTCGACTTTAAGATGCTCCGTCAACTCTCGATTCAAAATGCAGACTGATCAGAGTGTTCTGATCGTCCGTAATTTCCAGCACATTTTCGCTTCCGTCCGTGTCGTATTGGACGGCGACTCCGCGCACGCCGGTAATCACGTCGCGCGTTTTTTCGGCGGTACTGTTCGTGCGGTCAATGCGGATGACTTCGACCGATCTTTGATTGCCGTCAGTTTTCAAACGAATGTCTTCGAGATGTTCTTCACGCGCTTCTGCTTCCGTCGCGCCGCCGCGCCGGTAAACGTCGAAACGCGCCCGCCGGTTGTTGTTTCGCGCCGCAAATTCGCGCAGAAATTCCGCCCAGTTCGCAGGTTCGATTTGCACAATTTCACTCATAATCAATTTTCTCCGTCTTCTAAAATTTTACGACAATTTTGCCGAAATGCGCACCGGCTTTCATATAATTCAGCGCGTCTTTTACTTCCCCGAATTCAAACGTTTTATCAATTATCGGCTTTAGATGGTAGTGCTGGCAAAGCAAAAGATTCATTTGTTCGAACATCTGGCGCGAACCGACGAAAAGCCCCTGCATTTTGACGGCTTTCATAAAGATCGGAACCATGCTGAATTCGCCTTTGCCCGCCAAAACGCCGATGACGGCGATATGTCCGCCCATTTTGACGGCGTTCAGGGATTTTTGCAAAGTTCCCGCGCCGCCGACTTCGATAACGTGGTCAACGCCGCGTTTTTCGGTCAATTCGAGAACGACTTTGTCCCAATCCTCGCGTTCTTTGTAGTTAATTAAATCGTCCGCCCCGAGTTCTTTCGCCCGCTGTAATTTTTCATTTGAACTTGATGTGATAATCGTCCGCGCACCGTAAACGCTGGCTAATTGCAAAGCGAAGATCGAAACGCCGCCCGTGCCTTGCAACAAAACCGTGTTTGACGGATGCAGTCTGCCCGACTCAAAAAGCGCGTGATACGCCGTCACCGCCGCGCACGGCAAGGTTGCCGCTTCTTCAAACGAAAAATGGTCGGGAATTCTGACCAGACCGCTTTCGTCGAACGCGCCGAATTCGCGCAAAACGCCGTCGCGGTCGCCGCCGAGCGCGGTTCGCGCTTTTTCAAACGAAACTTCGCCGTCAATCCAGCCCTGCATAAAGATCGGCATCACGCGGTCGCCGATTTTCCATTTCGTCACCGCGTCGCCGACCGCGACGACGCTCCCTGCGCCGTCCGAAAACGGCACGAGCGGCATTTTCAAGCGCGGATTATACGCGCCTTCGATCATCAACAGATCGCGGTAATTCAACGATGCGGCGTGAAATTTTACGAGAACTTCCGATTCCGTAATATTTGGCTCGTCGCGCTCGACCAGCGCCAGATTTTCGATCCCGAATTGTTGTATTTCGTATGCTTTCATAAAATTGATTAACCGCGAAATACGCGAAACAGACTAAAAAAGACAGGAAAATTTTAGCGTATTTCGCGTATTTCGCGGTTAAAGGTTTATTTCTTTCTTGAACTCTTCAAATTCAGACGAATCACGACATCGTCACGAATCAGATCGTCGGCTTTGCCGGCGTAAACGATGCCGAAATCTTTGCGGTTGATCGCAAATTCCGAATCAACCGAAACTTCCGCGTCCGTGACGCTGATCTTCGCCGGAAACGTGATTGATTTTGTCTGCCCGTGCAGATTGAAATCGCCCGTTACCGTGTAATTTCCCGCGCCCTTCGCCGTGTCGGGAACGATTTTTGTCGAAGTAAATGTCGCTTTCGGAAATTTTTCGACATCAAAAAAGTCGGCTGATTTCAAATGTCCGGTTAGCTTCTCGTCGTCGCTGAAAACCGAATTCGTATCAATATCAACCGTCACGCCGCTTTCTTCGGGTTTCGCATTGACCAGATCAATCGTGCCGGTAAAAGCCTTAAATCCGCCGTCGTGTTTGCCCGTTACCTTCGAGCCGGTAAATTCGACTTTCGAGTTTTCTGCCGTTAACGGCAAAGCCTCGCCTTTGGTCGCCGGTTTCGTTGCCGGCACGGTCGCGCTTTGCGTATTTCCCGCCGAATTCGTCGTCGAATTTGTCGTCGTCGCCTTCGGTTTATCGGCTGCCGGGTCGGCACAAGCCGCTAAAAATAAAGATAAAGATAAAATGCCCAATGCAATTTTTTTCATTCAATTCCTCTCAAAGATTATTTTTCGATCTTACTTCCCCGGTTCGATAAATTCTTAATTTTTTTTAAAGCGTTGCCGCGCTTTCCTTTTCTCTTGTCCATTCCCCCAAAAGATTTTCAAATTCCGTCTGAATCGCCTGATTTTTGTCCGCGAGATACCAGCGCTGCAGATTTTCCATCATCAGAGTTTTTTCCAGCCCGCGTTCGCGCATTTCGATAAATAAATCCATCGCCGCCTTTGGGCGCGGTCCCCAAGTTCCGATTTCCTCTAAACTTTCCGCGTCGAGCGCGATCAATTTCGGAATCGAACGCGCGTTATTGGTCAAATATGCGTCCATCAATTCGAGATTTTCGTCGCGCAGAACGTAGCGTGTTTCGATTGCGTCGTTTTCCGCCGCGATCTTTTCGATCAACGGAATATTCTGCGCCGCGTCGCCGCACCAGCCTTCCGTGATTATCAGCCAAATCATCTTGCGCTTATTATTTTGCACTTTTTCGCGTAAAGATTCATTTAAGACAACCGTTTTTTCAAGCCGCTCCATTCGCTGCCGATTCAGTTTGCCGTAATTAAACATTGCTTCCGACTGATTCGCTCCGGTCGTTTTGCCGTCCAGCAGCAAATCGTCAATCAGCTTGATGTATTCGGCAAAAGTCATTGATTTTTCGATATATTCCTTCATATTTTTAACCCCAACTTCCGTTCGGGCAAACGTCATTTCTTAAAAAATCACTCGTTCTTTTTAAGAAGATTATCCACGCTCCACGCGCCGCCGCCCGAAAAAATAAAATAGAAAAAGACGAAACAATATAAAACCGCCAGTTCGCCGCGATTGACGATCGGCAGAAATCCGCCCGGCGCGTGCCAGCCGAAATACGCGACCGCCATCAAACCGCTTAAAACAAAAGCCGTCGAGCGCGTAAACAATCCGATCATAAACAAAATGCCGCCGGCAAATTCCAAAATCCCGCCGACCAGCATCAAAGCCGACAGCGAACCGCCGCCGCCCTGCGATGGCGGGAAACCGAACAGTTTCTGCATTCCGTGCCAAAGCATCAAAAATCCCGTAACGATCCGCAAAACGCTCAAAATTCGCGGCGACCAGCTATCTAAAAATTCACGCATCTTCCATTTTTCTCCGTAATTTATTTTTTATTGAACTAACCTAATAAACCGAGTGCCAGTTATGAAAAATAAATTTTATTTGCCGGCGAAACATACGAATAAAACGAAACAAGATAAAAACATTCTCTGATTTTTCGTATCTTTCGTATGTTTCGCCGGCAAAATCCCTGTTAATTCTTTAACTGGCAACATTGGATTTAATAAATAATTGCTGAATTTCAAAAACCATAAATAAACACGGATAAATTCCATTGAAATCTTCAGCAAAAATGCTGAAAGATTTTTAGACCGAAAAAATCCGTGTTTATTCGTGCCGGTTTGTGATTCCATCTCGCCCTTCCCCAAGCTCGCCGTTTGTCTGCCCTTATTTGAAAAACCTTTTAAGTTCAGATCGTTTCGATCAATTCTTCTTTCCGATAGCGGACTTTCGGCAGATTCACCAGCCAATCGCTTTCCGCGTCACGATAACCGATTGCCGCGACGACGACCGCCGAATGATCCGTCAAACCTAAAATTTCGTTAAACCGCGCCGCGTCGAAACCTTCCATCGGTGTCGCATCAATGCCTAACAGTGCCGCCGTTTCGAGCAAAAAGCCGAGCGCAATATAAACTTGACGCGAATTCCACGTTTCGACATATCCGCCGTCAACCGCCCGTTTCGCCGAGCCTTTCAAAACCTTTTCGTAATCCGCCAGAGATTCGCGCGTTTGCCCGCGAACTTCCGCCGTGCGCTCGATAAAATGCTCGACATCCGCATCGGTCAGAGTTTTTTTGTAGGCGAACACAACGAGATGCGACGCGTCCGTGATCGGTGCTTGCCCGTAAGCCGCCGCTTTCAATTTTTCCCTCAATTCCGGATTGGTAATGACCAACGCTTTATACGGTTGAAGACCGAAACTCGACGGCGCGAGCATCATCGCCTGCTGCAGAGTTTCCCAGTTTTCACCCGAAACTTTCTTTGTTTTGTCGTAGCTTTTAGTCGCGTAACGCCAGTTCAAACTTTCCAAAATCACTTCTTCCGATACTTTTTCTTTCTCTAATTCTGCTTTCATAATTAACTTTTTTGTAACCTCTTTTGATACAGTTTTGAATAAATTTTTTTAGGCTTCCTCGATATGTTCGATCACGTCGCGCAATGTGTATTGACGTAATTTTTCCTCGATAGATTTGTCAATTTCTTTTTGCAATCCGCATAAAAACGCCGCCATATTTCTGCCTATCGGGCAATCCTGATTCGCTTCTTTCGCGTGCAAAGCAAAAACTTCGCCGCACGGCAAAGCCTTGTAAACTTCTGATAATCGAATATCTTTTGCTTGTTTTGCGAGAGTCGTGCCGCCCGTTGCCCCGACGTGCGAAACGACCAGACCGGCTTCCTGAAGATTGCTCAATAGACGACGAATAACGACCGGATTGGTATTAACGCTTCCCGCGACGTAATCGGATTTCACCCGTTCATCGCCGGCTTTCGCCAGAATCGTTAATACGTGAATCGCTACTGCAAATTGACTATTAGCCGCCATAACTGTAACCAGTTTAGTTACGATTAAAAATTTTGTCAAGCACGAAATAAAAAAAGTACGACAAACTTCAGTTTGTTGAAATCATTCGCCGCCTAACGCGACAAACTGAAGTTCGTCGTACTTTCTAAATAATTTGTGTCGGCTTGCGATCAGGCTCTTTAATGCTCGGTTTATCTACAACATCGGGCGGCTCTTCGACCGGCGCGGGTTTGGGTTCGGTCGGCGGAAGCGGAATGTTTTCGACATCTTCGTTGCTGATATTTTCGCCCTCGATGTCCGTTCGATTGCCGTATTGGTCTTCGGTTTCGGTTGAATTCACATCGGGATTCGGAATATTTTGTATGTCTTGCATCGTTTTTCTCCTTTTAATTTCTTTCCGTGTCGCGTTCAGGTCTTAGATCAACCAGCGGTTTTATGATTATCTCGGTTGATTTTCGGGTTATTTTTTCCTCGTATTTTTCCGGCAACTCATCCTTTTGCTTTTGAAAGCCGGAATCTTCCCGATAGACGATGTCTTCGAGATTTTCTTCAAAAATATTAAAACTTACACTCTTATACATAGCATTTCCCCACGACCACGCTTTGGTTAAACTTCTGAAATGCAACCTACGTGCCGTAAAAAAAGCCAGTATTTATCGAGGCTTGAAAGTTGTTTGGTTTATTTGCAAAACGATGTTAGCTAATTTAATGAACGATTATCGGACAGTTTTTAACAAATTTGGGTGAGTTCGCCGAGTGATTCTTCGGCAATCAGGCGGAATACGCGGACGTTTTGCAGGTCTGTGAGATTTTTCGCGGTCAACGAATCGCAGATAATCATCGAAGCCGCGCTCAAACCTTTGCGCCAGTTCGCTTCGCGTGTCGCGCGAATTATCAAACTCTCCGGCTCGATGTTTACGGCGACAAGCATCGTTTTTGCCAGAATGAGAAAATTATCCCAGCCCGAAACGACGGCGATCAGATCGTCGGCGGTCGGACGCGCTTCGTCCTTCATCGAAGCGGCGGGCGAATTCGTTTTCAGAAAAACACAGTTTTTTTCGGGCGGCAAAACCGCGCCGATTTTCGCTTTTTCGTCAAACATCGCGGTAAAATTCGCGCCGCGCATTTGTAAAAGAGTTTCAAAATCTTCAAATTCCGCGCCGGCGACATCGAGTTTCGTCGCTTCACGGATTTCTTCGACCAAAATCTCCCTTAATCCCGCATCGCTTTCGATGACAAATAATTGATTTGAATGATTTGAATCGAAAAAATGCGCGAGCCGCGTTTTTATTTCTTCGATTGAAAATCCGACGGTTTGCGCCGCGCCGACAAACTGCACGATGAGCCGGTCGAGCGAATTCGCGTGATTTGCGTGATTTGTTTCGCGGACATAAAAACCGCTGCCCTTGCGGAATTCGAGCCAGCCCTGCTCGGCAAGAATCTGATAAGCGTTGGAAACCGTGTTTGAATGAATTTTATAACGAAGCGCAATTTCGCGCGTGCTTGGCAGACGAGTGCCGACCGCCAGCTCGCCACTCGCAATGCCGAGCGTGATTTGCGTTATAATCTGTTCGCGCACGGGAACTTCTGAGTTTTTCGAGAGCCAGATTTTCATAAAGGATGAAGGATGAGAGATGAATTTCAGGATTTTTTTTCATCCCTCATCCCTTAATCTAATACATGTTTTAGAGCATCTTCCAAATTGGGAAATTGAAACTCGAACCCGGCTTCCTGCAATTTTTTGGGAGTCATTCTTTGTCCTTGCAAAAGCAGTGTTTCGCCCATTTCGCCATAGAGCAACTTGATCGCAAATGCGGGAATCGGCAGAATCGTCGGGCGATTGATTGCCTTGCCGAGAGTTTTCGTAAATTCTTCGTTCGTCACTATTTCCGGCGCAATCGTGTTGACCGCGCCTTTCAAATCTTCGTTTTCGAGCGCGAAAATTATCACGCCGAGCAAATCGTCGAGCGCGATCCACGGCATCCATTGTTTGCCCGAACCGACCACGCCGCCGACCCCCAATTTAAACGGTGTCAGCATTTTCTCAAGTGCGCCGCCGTCTTTTGCCAGCACGACGCCGATGCGCGGATTGACGACCCGCGCGCCGAATTCTTCCGCTTTTCGCGCTTCCGCTTCCCATTCGTCGCAGACATCGGGCAAAAATCCCGCGCCTTTCGCGCTGTCCTCGGTCAAAATCTCGTCCTTGCGGCTGCCGTAAAACCCGCTCGCCGACGCGGAAACGAAAACCTTCGGCGGATTCTCTGCCTTTTTCAAAGCGTCAACCAGCACGCGCGTCCCGACGACGCGGCTTTCGCGGATGCGCCGTTTTTTATCGTCCGACCAGTTTTCCGACGCGACGTTATCGCCCGCGAGATGGACGACGGCGGCGAAATTTTCCAATTTCCCCTGTTCCGCGTCCGAAAACCCCTTACCAGCATCCCATTGAATCTCGTCCGCGCCGCGCGGAGTTTTCCGCACGAGCCGAAAAATCTCGTGTCCTTTCGCTTCCAGAACCGGAATCAAATGCGTTCCGACCAAACCGCTTGCGCCTGAAATTAAGATCTTCATAAAAAAGATTTTCAACGCAAAGCCGCGAAGATGCAAAGACGCAGAGGATTTCTTGTTAAATATAAAAATTTTTAGGGCTGTTGGAAAGTCGGAACTTGAAAAGATAAGTAGCAGGACAGATTTATCATAATCTAAAAAACATCAGTAGAGCGAGCGGTAGCGAGTCTGCTCCGCTGATAGACAATTGATAGTGAGTCAGACTCGCTACCGCTCGCTCTACTGATTGCCGACAGATTTAGATTCGTTTATTTCTGTCCGATTGCTTAGATTTTGCCCGAATCGAAATAAATTTCGCGCTGATTCCGACTTTGCAATAACCGTGTAAAAACTTTGCTCCTTCCGCATCTTTGCGTTAAATTAACTGTATAATCTCAAAACAAACCATTTCGTGCGATGAAGAAAACAAACCTGCAAAAAAAACCTGTTGATTCGCTGGCACTGAGTCATCAATTCGTCGAAGAATCGTTTGACCGCGTGACGGGCGCGGAGCTTCTTCACGGAAACGATGTCAGATTGTTAAAGGACGCGGCGGAAAATTATCCGGCGTGGCTCGCGGCGATTGAATCGGCAAAAGACAGAATCTTTTTTGAAAGCTACATCATTCACGAAGACGAGCAGGGCGCGCTTTTCGCCGACGCTTTGATCAAAAAGGCGCAAGCAGGCGTTTCGGTCAAATTAATCTACGATTGGATGGGCGGATTCGGCAAGACTTCCCGAAAGTTCTGGCGGCGTTTACGCGAAGGCGGCATCGAAGTGCGCTGTTACAATCCGCCGACGTTTTTCGACCCGCTGATGATTCTGGTGCGCGATCATCGCAAATGTCTGATCGTTGACGGGCAGATCGCGTTCGTCACGGGTTTGTGCGTCGGGCAGGACTGGGTTGGTCGCCCGCAGAAAAATATGCCGCCGTGGCGCGATACGGGCGTTGAAATTCGCGGTTCGGCGGTCGCCGAGGTCGAGCGGACTTTTGCCAACGTCTGGGCGATGATGGGCGCGCCGATTGATAAAGACTTGCTGGCGAAGCGCGAGAATTTCCCGAAAACCGGAAACGTCGCGCTGCGCGTTGTCGAAGGCATTCCGGCAAGCTCGCATATTTACCGCATTGACCAAATCCTCGCCGCCGGAGCGCGTGAAACGATGTGGATTACCGACGCTTATTTTGTCGGCGTGCCGTCGTATTTGCAGTCAATCAAAGACGCGGCACAGGACGGCGTTGACGTGCGAATTTTAGTTCCGCAAGGCACGGACATCGGCATTATCCGCGACACGACGCGCTCGACATATCGCGCTTTGCTCGAAGCGGGCGTTAAGGTTTTTGAATGGAACGGCTCGATGGTTCACGCCAAAACCGCCGTTTTCGACGGCAGATTTTCGCGCGTCGGTTCGACCAATCTGAACATCGCCAGCTGGTTCGGCAATTACGAACTCGACGTTCTGGTCGAAGACGCTGATTTCGGCAGACAGATGCAGGAAATGTTTCTCGAAGATTTGCGGAATTCGACCGAAATCGTGCTTGCCGACACGCAAAAACCTAAACAAAAAGGCAGAAAACACAAGCTCAAAGGCAAAGGCGCGGGCAGCGTCCGCAAGGCGACCGCCGGAGCGATCAACGCGGCAACTTCAATCGGCGCGGTCATTACGAAACAAACACCGCTCGGCGCGGCGGAAGCGAAACTTTTGTTCATCGTCGGCGCGATTTTGCTCGGCTTCGCGTTGCTTCTGATATTTTTTCCGCGCATCGCTTCAATCCCGCTCGTCATCATACTGCTCTTATTAGCTTTGCCGACTTTGTTAAAGGCTTTGAGAAATTACAGGAATTATTGATTCGTTCGTCGTCAGTTGTTCGTTGTTCGTTGCCGATTGAATGTAAGCTAAATTCTAAGTTTGTATTCGACCGGCAACGAACAACGAACAACTGACGACTGACAATATAATGAATTAATTCCGCATGTCAACCTACAACATTCACAAATGCGTCGGCATTGACCGCAAGTTTTCGCCTGAAAGAATCGCCGGGGTTTTGCGGGAAATTGATGCCGATGTGATCGCTTTGCAGGAAGTTTTGTGTCATTCGAATTCACAAAAACGCGAGCATCAAGCCGAATTTTTGGCGGAAGAACTCGGCACCGATTTCTTTCTCGGCGAAAACCGTCAGATTCAGGGCGGACTTTACGGCAACGCGGTTTTGAGCCGTCTGCCTGTCAAACATTCGCAGAATTTCGACATCAGCATCCGAAAACGCGAACCGCGCGGCTGTCTTTTGACCGAAATCAGCTTGGGCGGCACTCACGAAACCTTACAGTTTTTCAATGTCCATCTCGGCACGTCGTTTTTCGAGCGTCGTCAACAAGTCCACAAACTGCTCGCCGCGCACGTTCTCGAACACACGAAGTTTGCCGGCAAACGCATCGTCGCGGGCGATTTCAACGAATGGACGAAAGGTTTGACAACCAAACTTTTCAAAACGAAATTTCAAGCGGTCGAAGCCAAAGCGCATCTCGGACGGGCGCGCACTTTTCCGGGAATTTTGCCGGTTTTTCATCTCGACCACATTTATTTCGACAAAAATTTCCGATTAACGGACGCATTCCTGCACAAAAGCAAAACTGCGCTCGTCGCTTCGGATCATCTGCCGATTGTCGCGGAATTCGAGTTTTAGAATGTTTTTTAACGCAAAGACGCAGAAGACGCAAAGGATTGTGTAAATTATTTGCAAAAGAGTTGGATTAGTTATTAAAAAATCTTTGCGTCTTCGTAACTTTGCGGCTTTGCGTTAAATTTATTCTTCTTTTCCCTGCAAATCACGCCTGATAAATTTGACCATTTTTTGGATTTCTTCTTCGGTCAGCTGATTTCTGAACGACGGCATCGGCAATTTGCCGTTGGCGATCTGGTCGTAGATTTCGGCTTCGGTCTTTTGCGCTGCCGCGCCGTAACGAAGGCTCGGAATTATCCGACCGTCAATTTCCTTGCCGTTGGCTTCCTGCCCGTGGCAGATCGCGCAGTTCTGGCGAAAGATCGAGGCTTCGTAGGATTTGCTGGTCGCGATCACAAAACTTTTGCGCGGCGCGGCGGCTTGGTTGCAGGCGATCGCCGCCGCGATAAACGATAAAACTATTACGATTTTCAAAAACTTCATATTTTAAGCTGAAGCTCGCACGACAGTAAGGGCGAATTTCTTTTTTATCATTTTTCACCCTTGCCAACGCGCGGTTTTCTGCATTTATTTTGCACTCGCACCTGATTCTTTTGCACTCTTATCCGAAAGTTTTGCACTCTTATCCGAAAGTTTTGCACTCGCACCCGAAAGTTTTGCAAAGTCATCCCAAAGTTTTGCACTCGCACCCGAAAGTTTTGCAGATGCACCCGAATCTTTTGCAAACCTACCCGAATCTTTTGCAGTTTAACCCGAAAGTTTTGCAGACGAATCCGAAAGTTTTGCAGACGCACTTCAACGGTTTTCAGTTTTGCCTTTTGCCTTTTTACTTTTGCCTTATTTGATCGCGCCTTCGATTGGACTCGACGCTGAGGCGTAGAGACGTTTCGGCATTCTGCCCGACAAATATCCGAGTCTGCCTGCCTGCACCGCAAAGCGCATCGCCGTCGCCATCTGCGCGGCATCTTTCGCTTCGGCGATCGCCGTGTTCATCAGGATCGCGTCCGCGCCAAGCTCCATCGCAATCGCCGCGTCGGACGGCACGCCGACACCCGCGTCAACAATGATCGTCGCGTCGGGCAATTGCTCGCGCATAATCCGTAAGTTGGAAGGATTCTGCACACCCATTCCCGAACCGATCGGCGCGGCAAGCGGCATCACCGCCGGACAGCCCGCGTCGAGCAATTTTTTCGCCATTATCAAATCGTCCGTGAAATACGGCAGCACGATAAAGCCTTCCTTTATCAAAACTTTGGCGGCTTCCAAAGTCTGTTCGTTGTCGGGCAAAAGCGTGATTTTGTCGCCGATAACTTCGAGCTTGATCCAGTCGGTTTCGAGTGCTTCTCTTGCTAATCGCGCTGTCCGAATCGCGTGTTCGGCATCGTAACAGCCCGCCGTGTTCGGCAGAATCTGCATTTCAGGCGAAAGATAATCGAGAAAAGATTCGGTCGCGCGATCCAAAGGAACGCGATTGACCGCGACCGTTACCATCTCCGCGCCCGAAGCCTTGTGCGCCGCCTGCATTTCATCGAACGAGCGATATTTTCCCGTCCCGATAATCAGGCGCGAATTAAATGTTTTTCCCGCTAATGTAAAAGTGTCTGTCATATAAAAATTACGAATTACGAATTACGAATTACGAATTATAAGAATAATCTTATCGAAAAAGCGCGCGCAAAAGAAACGCGGACTAAATTAGAAAATTTAATCCGCAATTCGTAATTCGTAATTTTTAATTCGTAATTGAATTAGCCTCCGCCGACGAAATGGACGATCTCGATCTTGTCCGCGTCGTTTATCAGAATGCTTTCCCAATCTTTTTTGCGCACGACTTCCCTGTTTAATTCGATCGCGATGCGTTCCGACGGTAAAGCGAATTCTTTGAGAAGTTCGCGCAAATTTACCTGTTTAGTGATTTCCTTCGTTTCGCCGTTGATTGTAACTTTCACGACCTAGATTTTACCAAACCAATCCAAAATCCAAAATCTAAAATCACCCTTGTCTGACGATCTGGCGAAGTTCGGCTTCTTCACCGGCGCTGATCGCGCGCACTAAAATCGCGCCGCGCCCCGAACGGAACTGCGGCAATTGCAGATGGACGACGGCGACGCCCTGTTCATTGGTTCGCGCGTGAAAGATCAGCGGGCGAAAGCTCGATCCGAGAACTTTGACCATGACCTGCGCTTCGCGGATGAAATTTTCCGAACTGCCGCGAAAAACGCGGATGTTGAGAGTTTTTCTTTCACCGGCTTTGAAAACCGTTTCGTTCAGAAATTCGATTTCGAGATTCGGTTTTTTGAGCTTCGGCGAGGGGTTGTTCAGATCAGGGATCACCTCGACCGCGTCCGCCGACAGGATCGTTTCGGCTTCGATGATATTACCGGCATCGACGATAAAACCGTCGTCAATTATTTCGAGCGGCAGATCCCAGACGAGTTCTTCTTTCGGCTGCGGAATTGCCGGCACAAAAGATTCTTTCGGCTGCGGGATCGCCGGCGCGAAATGCTCTTTTACTTCCTTTGGCGGAGTCGGTTTCAGCTCTTTATTAATCGGCGAAACCGTAAAATTCACATTATTTTGCGACAGCGGCTGAATGTTTCCGACCTGAGTTTTGGGCGAGTTTTGCGGTTTTGAAAGCGGCGCGTGTCCGATGCCGGCTTTCGCTTCTTTTTTCAATGCCGCTTCTTTCGCGGTCATCTGTTTTAATTCTTCGATGCGTCCGGCACGAACCGCCGCGCAGATGAGTTTGTGCTGTTTTTGCAGGCGTTCGGCAAGAATCTGTTCATCAAAGCCGCTTTGCACTAAATCATTATACGGCGAACGTTTGCTGGCTAAAATCGTGCCGCGATTATAGACCAGAGACAAAATCAGAGGCGTATCCACACCTTTGTCTTCGGTTTGAACGTGATAAATCACGCCGTCGTGTTCAATGTCTGTATTAAATCCGGTTATCACAATTTCAGTAAAAGAGGCGAGTAAAGGCAGTAGTTTAAGGCAAAAGCGCCATTAATGAAATTATCACAGGCGGTTGCGGTCGGTCAATAAAAATTAGTCGGGATTCGATTCCGACCGAAAACTCTCGACTCTCGACTCTTGACTCTCTTTTCGGCTTAACTTACGATTTAATTTGTGCAATAATTCTCAAATTTAACAGGTGTTACTTTCTCTTTAATTTTACAGCTTTAAAGCAAGGAAAATTAGAAATTTCGATGAACGATTTCAGCATAATGGATTACGCGCCGATTGGCATAATGTTTCTGGTCGCAATCGGTTTCGCCGCCAGCCAGCTTCTGGTAACGCAGCTGATCGGACCGCGCAAACGGACGGCAACAAAACTGATGCCGTATGAGTGCGGCAAAGACCCGGTCGGTTCGGCGCGCGACAGATTTTCGATCAAATTTTATACGGTCGCCGTAATTTTCCTGTTGTTCGATATAGAAGTTCTGTTTATGGTTCCGTTCGCCGTCGCGTTCAAATATCTGTTGGAACAGGAAAAAATCAGCGGGGTAATGTTCGGCACAATTGCCTTGATCGAAATTTTAATCTTTATCGGCACATTGATCGTCGGATATATCTACGTCTGGAAAAAAGGCACGTTCGATTGGGGCTTGCAATCACGCGCCGAAGCCCGCAACGAGGCGAAAGCAATGGCAAACGCGAAACGGCAGGAAGCATCCAATCTTCAAAAAGCGGCATAAGGATTTGGGATCGGGGATTTGGGATTTCGGATTTAATAATCCTCGATAATAAAAAGTTTTGGTGAAAAAAGTTTGAAGGAGAAAGGAATTCAGAAAAAAATCCGAAATCCGAAATCTGAAATCCGAAAATCAAAATAATGGGTTTAGAAAATAATCTTTGGGAATCACTGCCGGATGTCATTACCGTCAAATTAGATGCCGTCATCAATTGGGCGCGAAAATCTTCAATCTGGCCGGCCACGTTCGGGCTTGCCTGTTGTGCGATTGAAATGATGAACAGCGTTTCGGCGAGAAACGATCTGTCGCGCTTCGGTGCGGAAACATTTCGCGCTTCGCCGCGGCAGGCGGACGTAATGATCGTTTCAGGCAGAGTTTCGCGGAAAATGGCGCCGGTTCTGCGTCGAATTTACGACCAGATGCCGGAACCGAAATGGGTTATTTCAATGGGCGCGTGCGCCACGAGCGGCGGCGTTTTCGATAATTATGCGATTGTCCAGGGCGTTGACAAGATCGTGCCGGTTGACATTTATATTCCGGGCTGTCCGCCGCGACCGGAAATGCTCGTCCACGCGATTATGATGCTTCAGGACAAAATTATGAAGGAATCGGTCAAAGACCGTTACGATACGTTCGAGGAAGAATCGCGCCGCTCGATCGTTCCCGGAACTTTGCCCGTCACGGAAGGCACGGCACTCGAAAGAGAAACCGAAATCGAGGTTTCGCAAAACAAAGTTTCGCGTCCTTATACGATTCCTTCACGTCACGAGCGACGAAAATCATCGTAAGATTTTACGGCGGTGAAATTCTCGGAAAATTCGCCGCTTTTTTATTAAAATATGGCTGATACAGCAGTTTTATTAGAATTTGTCGAAAAATTGAAAGCGGAAAACGCCGATTGGGTCGCAGACGTTAAAGACGCGCTCGGCGAAGTTACCGTTACCGTTCCGCGTGAAGCGATTTCCGGAGTCTGCACGGTTTTGAAAACGGCGCACGGTTTTGATATGCTTGCCGATTTGTGCGGTGCTGACCGCGGACCGGAAGAAGACCCGCGTTTCGAGGTCAATTATCATCTGTTTTCGACCACGCATCACAAACGTCTGCGCCTGAAAGTGCTTTTATCGGAAGATGATCCGCACGTCGAAACCGTTTCGAGCATCTGGAAAACCGCCGATTGGCACGAGCGCGAAACTTTCGATCTGCTCGGCGTGATCTTCGACAATCACCCCGATTTGCGCCGAATTCTTTTGCCGTCTGATTTCGACGGACATGCACTCAGGAAAGATTATCCGCTGCGCGGTTACGAGCCGTATAGTTTGAGCTAAGAAAAATGATTAACGAACAAATCCGAGAGGCTTTAAATGAAGTTCGTCCGCTGCCGATAACTTACACGGTGGACGATTTGGAGTTTATGCCGGAGGATGACAATCGGTATGAAATTATTGGAGGAAATCTTTTTGTGTCACGCGCTCCGCATCTCGACCACCAGCGAACAATAACCAATTTCATGCGGGTTTTCATACCATATCTCGACAAAAATCCGATTGGGGAAATTTTTACTACACCGGGCGTGATTTTCGGTAAGGATGATGCGGTAATTCCCGACCTTGTTTTTGCAACACACGAAACCATCGAAAAAAACGTGGTGGTAACGGATGAGAAGTTTGAGGGAAAATTTATTGCCGCGCCGGAACTCTTGATCGAAATTTTGTCTTACAGCAAAAAAGACATTGAGCGCGACCGTGTTGTCAAACGCGAGCTTTACGGAAAATACGGTGTGAAAGAATATTGGGTAGTTGACGGAATGTTTAATACGATTGAAGTTTATCGTTTGACCGAACAAGGACTCGACCGAATTAAAAGATTCGAGATCAACGAATCAATCGAAACGCCGCTTTTGCCGCAATTCGAGTTGAACTTGACCGATATTTTCAGATTTTAATTTTATGTCAACAGCAGTAGAAAATTTACCGAACCAGTTTGATGTTCTCGACGAAAATCTCGATTCGCAGATGACGCTTTCGATGGGACCGCAGCACCCTTCGACGCACGGCGTTTTGCGGCTCGATCTGCGGCTCGACGGCGAACTCGTGATCAAAGCCATTCCCGACATCGGCTATTTGCACACGGGAATGGAAAAGTTGTTCGAATATAAAAAATACCAGCAAGGCATCGTCATTACCGACCGCATGGATTATCTCAATCCTTTGGGGAACAATCTTGTTTACGTGATGGCGGCGGAAAAACTTCTCGGTTTGGAAATTCCTGAAAGAGCGCAGGTGATCCGCGTTTTGATGTGCGAACTGCAGCGCATCGCCTCGCATATGGTCTGGCTCGGCACGGGCGCGCTCGATCTCGGTGCGATGAGCGTTTTCTTTTTCGCTTTTCGCCAGCGCGAAAAGATTTTGAATTTGATCGAAGCGGCTTCGGGCGGACGGATGACACCGAGCTATTTTCGAATCGGTGGTTTGATGATGGATTTGCCGGCGGGATTTGAACGCCGCGTCAGACAGTTTTTAGACGATTTTCCCGAAGCGCTCGACACGTTCGATACACTGGTGACGGGCAATACGATCTGGCAGTCGCGGACGATGGGAATCGGCGTAATCTCAAGAGAAGATGCGATTGATTTCGGATTGACGGGACCTTGTCTGCGCGCGAGCGGCGTTGATCTCGATCTGCGGCGCGACAATCCTTATACAGGTTATGAAACCTACGATTTTGAAATTCCGGTCGAAAAGGACGGTGATGTCTGGTCGCGATTTTTGGTGCGGATGCGCGAACTGCGCGAGTCGTGGAAGATCGTCCGACAGGCGTTGGACAGACTAAAACCGGGACCGACGAAAGCCGACGCGCCGAAAGTCGTTTTGCCCGACCGCGACGATATGCGAAAACATATGGATTCGCTGATCCATCATTTTTTGATTGTCGCCGAAGGTTTCAATGTGCCGGAAGGCGAAGTTTATCACGCGATCGAAGCGTCGAAAGGCGAACTCGGCGTTTATATGAAATCGAACGGCGGTCCGAAACCCGAACGCGTCCATTTCCGCGGTCCGAGCTTTGTCAATCTGCAGTCGCTGCCCCTGATGAGCGAAGGCGAAATGGTCGCCGACGTCGTCGCGATCATCGGCTCGCTCGATATTGTTTTGGGAGAAATCGACCGCTAATGAATGCGAATTTTGTAAAGTACATTTTTGCGGCTTTAACTTTAATGATGTGCGGTTTTTTACCGGTCTCGGCGCAGAGAAAACCGATTTCGTCGCAGAACGAGTGTAATTTACAAATCAGCGTATATGAGTTTAAAGAAGACGGAAGTTCCGAAGAGTTTCCGGTCGGGGACGCAAAAATAACGCTGGTCAATACAAAAACCGGAAAATCTTTGAAAATCAATCAGGACGCAACCGCCCCGACATTGACGAATGTCGGGGCAGAAGAATTTCAACTGACCGTTTCAAAGGAAGGTTTTAAAAAAATTTCGCGGATTTTTTCGAACGAGTGTAGTTTTCTGGATGATCAGAACACCTATTCGTTAATCGTTTTTCTTTGGAAGGGAGATTCAAAGCAAACAGTTAATTACGAAAAATTAACTGGAAATTACGGCAGTTACTTTAATGTCGGAAGCAATAAAACTGGCGAGGAAAAACCGCTCAATAACGGCGCTGTTTCGTTGGGAAGACCCGCCTATCCGAAAGCGGCATTAGCAGTTGGAGCAGCCGGAGCGGTTAATGTGCAGGTCACGATTAACGAATTGGGCTACGTGATTTCCGCGCACGCGCTTGATGGTCATCCGCTTTTGCGGTCGGCGGCTGTTGAAGCGGCTAAAAAATCCAAATTCCGGATGACTCTTTTAGAAGGGTTTCCCGTCAAGGTGACGGGCGTTATTGTTTATAATTTTGTACTATAAAAATCTTAAAGCTATGACTCCAAATCAAGAAAAACAACTGTTTTCGACACTTGAAACGTTGGTTTCGAGTGTTAATAAAATTCAATCCGACGTTTCGGGGTTGAAATCCGACGTTCAAGAAATTAAAGAAGTTCAAAGGGAACATTCTCAAATTTTAACTCGACTGGATGCGAAAACCGATAGTGTTGCGGAAAGGGTGATGGATCACGAAATTCGTTTAACAAAAGTAGAAAAGGATGTTGACAATTCACGCGGCGGAATTCATTAGAATTTTGTAGAAGTTATGGCTGACGGAACGATTTCCGATGAAAGATTCAAAGAAGAAATGCTGCGTCTGATGAAATCCGTCGCTTTCAAGGTTGGTGAAAACTCGAAAGAAATCGCGCTTTTGAGAACGGATGTTGATAAAAACACAAGAGAATTAAGAAAACTGAAAGAAGAAATCCGCACGAGTTTGGATTTGGATAATGATGTCAGATTTAGAGTTCTCGAAATGTATAACCGGCTATGGGAAATTGAAAATCAGGTTAAAGCGGTTGCGGGTAGATTTCCTTACTTGAAACATGAGTATGAACGAGTCTGTTCCGAAACGTTAAAGTTATTTACTGACATTGACGACAATCCTGATGCAAAAGTTCAGCTTGACGAGTTGAGTGTGTGGGTTGAGAATTTAGAAGAAAAGATATTTGTATAAAATTTATGGCATCAGCAGTTGCAACAGATTTTACGAATCAGATCGTTTATACGGACGAAGTGGCGGAATTTTCGCCCGAAGTCGTCGCCGAGATGGAATCGCATCTCGTGAAATATCCGGCGGAAAGAAAGCGTTCGGCGCTGATTCCTTTGCTGTTCGTGATTCAGCGCGAGCGCGGCTGGGTCGATAACGAGGGCGTTAATTTTCTGGCGAAATTTCTCCAGTTGGAAGTGACGGACGTTTGGGAAACGGCGACGTTTTATTCGATGTTCAACCTGCGTCCCGTCGGTCGGCATCATATTCAGATCTGCAAAACGCTTTCGTGCA
Source organism: Pyrinomonadaceae bacterium (assembly GCA_022843305.1). Classification (GTDB taxonomy): domain Bacteria; phylum Acidobacteriota; class Blastocatellia; order Pyrinomonadales; family Pyrinomonadaceae; genus JAFDVJ01. The sequence goes on from JALHNX010000029.1 coordinate 29,158, forward strand.
AGATTATGGGCGAGCCGGAAATTACCGACCATATTTGCAGCAAACTCGGCATTCACGCCGGCGAAACGACCGCCGACGGAAAATACACGGTCAGCTTGGTCGAATGCCTCGGCTCTTGCGGAACCGCGCCGATGATGCAGATCGGTTTTGATTATTACGAAGATCTGACGACTGAAAAGGTTGATAAGATCATGGATTCGTTAAAGTAAAATGGAAGTCAAGTTCGAGATTTTTCGCGGCACCTGGGCAAGCTGGGACGATCTATTTCAGCAGGCGGCGGAATTTGCGAGCCGCATCGGGCGTGACCGTTTGATCGGAATTTCGCATTCCTGCGATAATCACGAAGGCGTCGTCACGGTCTGGTACTGGTTTTAAGGATTTGAGATTTGAAATCTGAGATCATTGAATTAACAATATGCGCGCCTTGCTTGTTTGTACGATTTTTGTTTTTTGTTGTTTGGCAATCGGCTGCAAAGGCTTTGCTTACAGAGTTCCGACGCTAAATATGGCGCCGACTATCAAGCCCGGACAAACTTGTATTGTAGATCAATACAGCGAGGTTAAAATCCAGCGTTTTGACATTCTGATGTTCAACGCGCCGGAAGCAGCGAAGAAACTAACAAAGGAAAACGGAGACGTTCAATATATTTCACGGATAATTGGATTGCCGAACGAAAAGATTGAAATTAAAGACAGCAAAGTATTTATAAATGACAAACTACTGGAAGAATCTTTTGAAAAAATCACCGATGACCGTGACAGTCGAAAAGATGTGCCGGCAATGGTAATTCCTGAAAATGAATATTTTGTAATGGGTGATAACCGCCCACAAAGCCTGGATAGTCGTTATTGGAAAACGGTCAAAAAGGAAGAGATTCTCGGAAAAGTCGTGGAAATTCTTCCAATAGATGTGAAGAAATAGTTTATGGAAATCAAAGCAATCGGATGCGAACCTTTACAGTTAAAGCTAATGCACGTTAAAGACGGGCATACGCTGAAGGTTTATCAGAAACACGGCGGATATAAATCGCTGAAAAAAGCGATGGATATGTCGGCGGACGATATTATTAATGAGGTCAAAGCGTCTGCCCTGCGCGGACGCGGCGGCGCGGGATTTCCGACCGGCATGAAATGGTCGTTCGTGCCGCGCCAATCGCCGAAGCCGAAATATATCGTCTGCAACGCCGACGAATCCGAACCGGGAACGTTCAAAGACCGTTATCTTTTGGAGCGTGACCCGCACGCGCTGATCGAAGGAATGCTGATCGCGGCTTTCGCTTTGGGCGCGGAAACCTGCTACATCTATTATCGCGGCGAATATCGTTATTTGATCGACATTATGGACCGCGCGATCGAGGAAGCGCGCGCCGCGAACTTCGTCGGCGAAAATATCTTAGGTTCCGGTTTTAAGTGCGAAATTTACACGCACACCGGCGCGGGCGCGTATATTTGCGGCGAAGAAACCGCGCTTTTATCGAGTCTTGAAGGCTATCGCGGACATCCGCGCATGAAACCGCCGTTTCCGGCTGTCGAGGGCGTTTACGCCTGCCCGACGGTCGTCAACAACGTCGAAACTCTGACGAGCGTTCCGCAGATCATCGAAATGGGCGGAATTGCGTGGCGCGATCTCGGTACGGAAAAATCGGGCGGCACGAAACTTTGGTCGGTCAGCGGGCACGTCAAAAAACCCGGCGTTTACGAACTTCCGATGGGCTACAAGGATATGGAAAAATTCATCCTTGAAGACTGCGGCGGAATGCTGCGCGACGATAAAAAGCTGAAAGCGGTGATTCCCGGCGGCTCGTCGGTTTACATCATGAACGCCGAACAGATCATCGGCAAAAATGTTACGCTCGATTACGAAGGTTTGGTCGAAGGCGGTTCGATGGTCGGCTCGGGCGGATTTATCGTCATGGACGAAACGGTCGACGTGATGGAATCGACGAAAAATCTGACCGAATTTTACAAACACGAATCGTGCGGCTGGTGTACGCCGTGCCGCGAAGGAACCGATTGGCTGGTCAAAATTTTCAACCGCATATCCATCGGCGAAGGTCGTCCCGAAGACGCGCAATTGCTGTTGGACATCTGCGACAACATCGAAGGAAAATCGTTTTGTCCTTTGGGCGACGCGGCAGCATGGCCGATCCAAAGCGCGATAAAACGATTTCCTGAAGATTTCAAAAAATGGCTTTTTAATAAAGCGAACGGTAACGAAATTACCGCGAATGTATAATAATTAGTTCCAAGTTCCAAGTTTCATGTTCCAAGTCGGAATATTCAACTTGGAACTTGGAACTCGGAACTTAAAAAAGGAGGTAAATAATTATGGGTAGAGGTGATAAAAGAACACGGCGCGGAAAGATTTTCGCAGGAAGCTACGGCAAAACTCGTCCGAAATATAAAAAGAAAGACGCGGCAAACACGAAACCGGCGGAAACAAAAACGGAAGAATAAATTTTAGTTTCTTAAAACAAGTTAAAAATGTCAGAACTTATCAAAGTTACGATTAACGAACAGGAATTCGAAGTCGAAAAAGGTGCGCGTTTGATTGACGTGTGCCATGAAAAAGGCTTCGGAATCCCGTCGTTTTGTTATTACAAAGACCTCGCTTTGCAGGCTTCCTGCCGGATGTGTCTGGTGCGCATCGAAAAAATGCCGAAGCTCCAGACTTCCTGCACGATCACCTGCACGGACGGGATGACCGTCACGACGCAAAGCGAAGAGATCGAAAAAGCGCAGCGTTCGATGGGCGAATTTCTGCTCGCAAATCACCCGCTCGACTGTCCGGTTTGCGACCGCGGCGGCGAGTGCGAATTGCAGGAAGTGATTTTCGATTGGGGCGATGTCGAAGAGCGTTTTACCGAAAAGAAAAACGCGCAGCCCGAAAAATATCTTTCGCCGATTGTCGCCAACGACCCGCAGCGTTGTATCGTCTGCAAACGCTGTACAAGAGTTTGCGACGAATGGATGGGCGAAGATGCCATCGAAGCCGGAAATCGCGGTGTGAATACGGTGATCGGCACATACGGCGGCTGGCTCGGCTGTTCGCAGTGCGGAAACTGCATCGAAGTTTGTCCGACCGGCACGCTTCTTGACGGAACTTACCGGCACGAAACGCGTCCCTGGGAACTCGATCAGACGATTTCGACCGATCCGTACGGTTCGGACGGAATGCAGCTTTCAATCGGTTCACGCGGCGGCTTTGTTCATCGAATTGTCGCCCGCGACCGTTATGTTGACGGTTTGAACGGCGAATTTCTCGATGTCAAAGCGCGTTTCGGACACGGCTTCATCAATCACGCCGACAGAATCAAAACGCCGCTTATTCGCTATAAAAAAGGCGGCAAGCTGATTCCCTCGACATGGGACAACGCGATAACTTTTGTTGCCCAGAAATTAAAGGAAAGCGGAAAAAACGTCGGTGTCGTCGCTTCATCGCGTCTGACGAACGAAGCGATTTTCACCTTAAAAAGATTTGCGACCGAAGTTGCCGGAACTGATAATTACGCGGTTTCCGACGATTACGATCTGTCGGCGGTTTTCGATAATTTGTCCGCACCTTTGGCGACACATAAAGAAATCCGCTACGCGAAAACGATTCTTTTGATCGGCGGCGAACCCGAAGAGGAACAAACATTTACGGCGAAACAGATTCGTCAGGCGGTTCGTAACAGCGGCGCGAAATTGATCGTCGTCAACGATACGCCGATTCGTCTTACCGCGCAGGCATCGCAGTTTTTACACGTTAATCCGAAATCTTACGATGCTTTCGCGCTCGCGTTCGCCGATGCTTTGACCGCCGATGCGGCAACGAAACTCGGCATCGAAACTGACGCTTTTGACGAAATGCTGAAAACGATCGGCGAAACCGAAGGCGATCTGGTCGTCATGTTCGGCGGCGATTTATCAGAGGAAGCGCAGGCGATTCTCGCAAACGCGGTCGGCGGTTTCGGTTCGGAAACGCGCCGCGCTTTGCTGCATCCTCTGCCGCGTCATAATAATTCGGTCGGCGCGAATGATATGATGGCGGGCAAAAAATCTTTGGCGGAAGTTTTGAAATCGTCAAAAGCGCTGTTGATCGGCGGAAGTTTGCAGGAAAAAGACGCTAAACTTCTGGCAAATAAAGATTTTGTCGTCGTACAGGAACTTTTTGAAACGGCGACGACCGATCACGCGGACGTGGTTTTTCCTGCGGCGAGTTTTGCCGAAGTTGACGGAACTTTTACGAATAATACAGGTTTCGTGCAGAGAGTCCGGCAGGCGATCGAACCGATTCATCAGGCGAAATCGGATTGGGTAATTACCAGTCTGATCGCCCGCGAAATGGGTGTTGATTTCGGTTACAGTTTCTCGTCACCGATGGTTTTCAAAGCACTTGCTGACGCGGTTCCGGCTTACGCCGGCTTGCGTTATCCGAACTTAAAGGACGAATCGCGTCCGGTTCAGGTCAAACACGAAATTGCGGCGAAGCAAGATTTATCGAAAGAAACTGACACGCTGAAAACGCGCGTCGAAAAACTCCCCGAAGAGATCGGCAAGATCATGGAAACGCCGCGTGTCGGGCATCTGTTGCATCGCGTGACGACGATGACCGGAAAGACAGAGCAGTTTCATCTGCTTGCCAACGGCAATCCGAAACCCGAAAATCTTCTCGTCTCGCCGCTCGTGCAGTTTAATTTGGACGGTACGCCGCGCGCGAAAGAAATCGGCGAAGCGGTCGGCGTTGGCGACCGGGTTAATTTGAAAACGGATTATTAATTTTAGTTCAGTATGGAACAGATTATAAAAACAGCTTTCCCATTTATAGTTTTTTCGGTGGCGATTCTGCTCGCGTTTCAGGGCGTTTTGATGATCGTCGCCTACACGGTTCTGGCGGAACGCAAGGTTCTCGGCTGGATTCAGGGGCGCATCGGACCGAATCGCGTCGGACCGTGGGGCGTTTTGCAACCGTTCGCGGATTTGCTGAAATTCATCTTCAAGGAAGACCTCGTTCCCGATAAATCCACGAAGTTCATCTATTTTCTCGCGCCGCTCGTCGCATTGACCTGTGCGCTTCTGCCGATCGTCGTTTATCCGTTCGGTCCGGCGATCACGACGATTGACTGGAGTTTTCTGCCTTACGGTTTGGGCGATAACATCAGACAATTGCCGATGACAATCGCGCAGATCGATGTCGGCGTGTTGTTTGTTCTGGGCGTAACGTCGGTCGGCGTTTACGGCATCGCGCTCGCGGGCTGGTCGTCGAACAACAAATACAGTTTGATGGGCGGACTTCGCTCGTCGGCGCAGATGATCTCTTACGAATTGGCGATGGGCGCGTCGGTTCTCGGCGTGGTGATGCTCGCCGGAAGTCTCGATCTGGGCGGAATTATTCAGGCGCAGATAACGTCGCCGTTCCGATGGTATATCATTCCGCAGTTTATCGGTTTTATCGTTTTTCTGATCGCCGCGTTTGCCGAAACGAACCGTGTGCCGTTCGACCTGCCCGAAGCCGAAACCGAGCTTGTCGCGGGTTTTCATACGGAATACTCGGCACTCAAATTCGCGCTGTTTTTTATGGCGGAATATGTCAATATGTTCACGGTTTCCGTGCTGTGCGTAACGCTATTTTTGGGCGGCTGGTATGTTCCGGGCTTGAGCTACCTGTTTGAACCGGGTTCGATTCCTTACGCGATAGTCAGCCACTTAGCGTTTATCGGTAAAATCTGCGCGTTTCTGTTTTTATATATCTGGGTTCGCGGAACTTTGCCGCGTTTCCGTTTCGACCAGCTGATGAATTTCGGCTGGAAATTCCTTTTGCCACTCGCGCTGGTAAACGTAATTTTGACGATTATCGTCGTTTATTTTTTGAATAGATAAAGTGAGTGGAAAGTTGTGAGTGGAGAGTAAAGAGAAAATACTCTCCACTCTTTACTCTCCACTCTCCACTAAAACAATGGCAACAACTGTTTTATTTTTCATTTTCGCCGGACTCGCTATCGGCTGTGCGCTTTCGATGGTTTATCATCGCAACCCGCTTTACAGCGCGGTTTCGCTGATCGGTGTTTTTGTCGCGCTGTCGTGCATTTACGTCACGCTCGCCGCGCCGTTTATCGCCGCCGTGCAGATTTTGATCTACGCGGGCGCGATTATGGTTTTGGTGATCTTCGTCATTATGCTCTTAAATCTCGACGAGGAAAAACCGTATCGAAGGCTGAATTACCTTTACGCGCTCGGTGGGTTTCTCGGGATCGTTTTATTGGCGCAGACGCTTTTCATTTTCGTCGCCGTCAACAAAGCGCCGAAAGCCGCTGTCAATACCGATGAAACGGTCGGGAAAACCCTCAGCATCGGCGCAAGTATGTATTCCGAATATCTTTTGCCCGTCGAAATGGTCGGCGTTTTACTGCTCATGGCGATTATCGGCGGCGTCATCTTAGTGCGCCGTTTGAGCCAGCCGGAATTGAAACTGGTCGTTGACAACGAATTGGAACGCCGCAACGAAGCGGACGAAAAAGACGATTACCGAATTGCTCTTTAGCGAGTCGAGAGTCGAGAGTCGAGAGTCGAGAGTCAAAAACCTCTTAACTCTCGACTCTC